>NZ_DAOTWH010000201.1:0-5053 GCF_034435895.1 Chloroflexus sp. | reverse complement strand
GGGGCCGGCGCGCGCAGAATGGCGCGGCGCGGCAAGGAGAGCAACGCGGTAAGACCGAGCTGATCGACCAAATAGCCAAAACCGTGATGCACCAGCACCTGCGTAATTTCACGGTAACGGCCAAGATGACGGGCCTGCCGGACAAGTGGCCACATAGATGACACCAGTAGCGGCGGCCCGTTGGGCCGTCGCGCTCGAGCGACGGCTCGGCACAGCCATCGCCCCCCTTGCTATAAGTCTGCTCAGCGGGCCAGCACGCTGCCCAGACCAAGCACCTGCAACGAACAAGCTCAGTATACCCTAGTTTCGGCAGCTTGCAGCAATGAAACTGATTATGTCAAAAGTACCCAAAGCAGCCACAACCGTGGGCCAAAGATGAGCACACCCACCACAATCGCGGTCAATGCGCAGAGCAAGACTGCGCCAGCGGCGACATCTTTAGCGATGCGGGCCAACGGATGGCGCTCGCTGGTCGCTAAATCAACCGTCGCTTCAACCGCGGTATTGAAGCCTTCAGCGGCGAGCACCATCCCGATGGTCAAGGCCAGCGCAACCCACTCCCACCGCGCAATCCGCAAGACCACCCCCAACGCAATCGCGATGGCGCCGATGAGCAGATGAATCTGAAAATTGCGTTGGGTGCGCACCAGATGGCCTATCCCGGCAAAGGCGTAGCGAAACGCGATCAGAAAACGGCGAGTGCTGCGATCAATTGGCGCCGCCATTACGATCATTCCTCTCTACGATACGCACAGCTTCACGCCGTGAATGATACCACCTCGGCTATAATGGCGCTGCACGGCTAACCTGAGAGGCTTGGAGACGAAGTTTGTAACGTGTTGCCACCGCCAAACCCTACGATGACGAAGGGCCTGCGTGGTACAACCACAGACAACGTCGTTGACCAGCTCGCGATCTGCATTGAGGGTAGGGCAACTATGCGACTCATTATTGTGCGCCACGGCGAGAGTGAATGGAACCGGATCAACCGGTATCAAGGCCAGCAAGACACCCCACTGTCGGAATTAGGCCGGATGCAGGCTGCCGCGCTTGGCGAGCGGCTGCGCCACGAGAAGATCGATCTTGTCTATAGCAGCCGCCTGCAACGCGCCGCCCACACTGCGCAGGCGATCGTCGCCCATCACCCCGGTCTTGAGGTGATTTACGACGATGCCTTGCTCGAAATCAACCACGGTGATTGGGAAGGCCGGTATTTGCACGAAATTATGGAGCTGTACGCCGATGGGTTGCGCGAGTGGCGGCAACATCCGACCCGCTCGCAAATGCCGGGGGGCGAGAGCTTCTCGAACGTGCTCAAGCGGGTGCTCGATTTTCGCGAGCGCATCTATGCCGAACACGCCGGCAAGACGGTGTTGATCAGCACGCATGATGTGATTGTGAAGATACTGGTGGCCGACGCGCTCGGTATGAATATGGATCGGATCAACCGGATTTGGGTGACGAATGCCAGCATCAGCGTGATCGAGTATGGCGATGATCTGCCCTACCTCGTCAGTCTGAGCGAGGCGTGCCACCTCGGCCAATTGGCCACAACCCGCGAACAGCAGCACGCCCTGTAGGGGGCCATCCGCTTGCCATTACCGCCGTGGGATGCGCCGTTCAAGGGCGGACAGAACCTCTGATCCCTAGCCTAGCCTGAAGGGTCGGGCTAGCTGGATAGCCACGAAGAGACTCAAAAGGCACAAAAATGATCAAGATTTTTTGCATTGTTTGGGGATCTTTATGGCTATGCTGCGCGGCAGCCCTCACCCCCAGCCCCGCTCCCGCTGGCGTTTAAGGGCGGACTGAACATCTGTCCAGAACCCGGCCCTCAAGGGCCGGGCTAGGGGTACGAAGCCCACTGCGCGGGCTGATGCCCCTACCCCATTACCCCTCCCCCGCTGGGGGAGGGGTAATGGGGAGCGCGGCCCGGGTCTTGACGGCATCGCACAGCGATCAACGGTTGTATTCGCGCAAATGTTCTGTCCGCTTCTCGACTGGTGCGGGAGAGAGGGGCAGAGAGCTAATTGCTGAGGCATCACACAGCGATCTGTTTTGTCCGTCCCTCAAAGGCGCGCCGCGGGGCATACCCTACGGCGCTCATTCAACAATTGGTTGTCAACCGGCAGCGGTTAAACAGAATATCGTGCAACCGGCCCAGCACCTGCAACGGCACTCGCAGTTGGTAGTAGAGCATGCCATCCCAAATCAAACCTTTGCGCAACTCTGGCCTAACAAACGTCCACTGCGCAATCAGGCCCACGTTCCAGAGCACGAAGAGGGTTGCGCCGGCCAGTAACGGCTTCCAGCCCAGCCGAGGCTGCAACCATGCCAGCAACGCGGCAAGGCCAAGCACAAAGATGGGGGTACACTCGATCAAGCGCCGGAACCCGAACGAACCGCTCAGGTGCCACGTGGTGCCAAAGGCGCCATTAATATAGACCTGTCCAAGGAAACCGATTAGCAGCAGCAGCGCCAGCGGGCCATCGCGCCGGAAGAGCCAGATCAAGCCGGTCAGCGCCACCACGAGGATGGGGCTCCACAGAAACGCACCGTGAGCCGGATCAAGCAAGGTGTCAAAGAAGCGCGGGCTCACCAGCACCGGCAGCGGGCCAAGATTCACCACTGCCAACTTGCTGCCCACCGTGGTTGATGGCCCGATCCGCCCGTTGAGCACCCAATAGGCGGCCAGTTGCGGCGTCAGCGCCAGTATGAAAACCCCGACAAACACGGCATGGCCCGCGATCAACTCGCGCACCACTGCCCATTGCCGGCGGCGCAGCGCACCGATATAGGCGGCGAGCGCCTCGAAGGCCGGAATGAGGAGCAGCAAACCCAACTGCTCGCGGGTCATGACCATCAAGCCGGCCACCACCCCCAGCGCCAGCCAGACACTCCGATGCCGGCGGCCATCGCTATGGCTGAGATTCCCTTCACGCCCACGCAACCAGATGGTCACAAACAACGCGAACAGAAAAAATCCATTCGCGTGCGACCATGCCATCGCCAGATAGGTATAGAACACCAACGGCGTCGCCAGAAAGACGGTCAGCGTTGCCAGCAACGCCGGGATTTGGCCGGCGTAGATCCGGGCCAGCCGGTAGGTCAAGAGCAGGCCAAGCAAACTGTAGAGGGCCGACATCATACACACGGCCACAATATAAGGCCGGCTAAAGCCATCGCGGGGAATAGCCGCACCCAAGGCATTGGCCGCCTGCACCCAAAGATCGGCTAACACAAAACCGGGAGCCCACAGCAAGGCCGAGCCGACCGGGGCCACGTTGCGCAGCTTGCCGGTGATCGGGTTCGGATTGGCGGCATCAGGCCGCAGCAGGGCGTTGAAGATCGCCGGATCGTTGTTGCGCAATCCGATCGCGGCAAAGTGTTGGTACTCGTTATAAAAATCGAGATCACCATCAAAGTACAGCGAGCGCAGGTAAGCGTAATACTGCACCTCATCGCTCAATGCAATCCGCGGCAGGCTGATCGGCAACAGGGCGGCAAAGAGCAACACGATCACCAATGGCCCAACCTCGCGGCCAGCAAACAGGGCCTGTATCCGTTGCGCCAAACTCACCATCATCGTGCGAGCGAAGGTTTGCATACATGCCTTCAACGAGAACGAAACAACTTCACGCGAGCGCAGGTCATTGAACGCACGAACGTGGCCCGCCTGCGCCATCTTGTCAGCAATGCTTGCGCTATTGTACGACGAATTGCCGCAGCCATTGCGCACCGTGTATGCGGCAAAAAACAAACAGATGGACGCTATGCTGGTAGCGTCCATCTGTTAGCCAAACCATGTTATGTCACGCTATCGCAGCACCATTGGGAGCATCACCTGCGGCAACGTCACTTGGTCAATCGAGATGGTTGCTTGCAAGGCGGTTGCGCTCGGATTGCCGGCGCCATCAAGCGCGCGCGCATACACATAGTACGTGCCCTCCTCAGTCAATTGCGCCTCCGGCAAGCCGCTGGCCAGACTCCAGATAATCGTAAAGCTATTGCCATCACCCGGCGCTTCGACCGGCACCCACACCAGCGTGGGATCAGTGGCAGGATTGGCAACCGGAGTCCGGCTATTGGCCAACCACACCCCCCAGAACCCACGACCGGGGTAGAGGTTATCAGTGACGTCGAGGCTAGTGAATTGCAGGGTAACGACGATGCTTGGCCCGCCATCGATTGCTTGCATTTGCAGCGTACCGTTATGGAGCGTTGGCGACGTCACATCATAGGTAAAGGTGCGTTCAAGCATCATCGGGTTGCCAAGCGCATCACGTATACGGAGAACCACCTGCATTTGTCCTTCGTTCACCGTGCCGGGATAGGGCAAGACATTCGCAAAGCGATTACCACTGATCGCCAGATTGCTCACGCTCGTTAGCGTGGCCGCACTTGGCGCCAACGCAAAGTTCCGCAAACCACTGCAATCGCCAAGGCTACGAATCTCGACAAACATAGCCGGCACGCGCGTATAATCCGGATGGCCATCGCTAGCGCCGCCTTCATTGATGAGATCAGCTAGCGTCACCGCTGTGAAAGGCGAGGTTCTGAATCGCGAGAAGGGGTTCGCAACCACAGCACTCCCCAGCACACCGGCATCGATCACCACTTTATCTGAACGCGGCTGATCGATCAGGTTATTCGCCGAACGGCGCAACTGGGTAAACAACTCTCGTTCGACACAGCCGGCATCGGTACGCAACGCCGCCGGGATCGGCACCTCCAACACACTGGTGGGACCGGTCGGATTGAATCGCTGCCATCCATTGGAATCATTCTCGGTGTCGGTCGGTGGCGCACCCCAGCGCCAGCGCACCTGATCGGGCAAGTTGGAGGCAGACAGATTAGGGAAGGTGACGTTCACTGAGACTCTGCTTTCGCCGCCAACCACAGCCGCATCGTTTTCGATGATGGGGCGCGAACCGAAAACGGCACCCGGCGCTTGGAAGAGCGCATAGCGCGGGATGGGATCATCACCGCTAAACGCATCATACACGGCATGGAGATAGATGCCAGTCCCGGTACTAGCCGCCGCCCACGGGTTGAA
>NZ_DAOTWH010000200.1:0-14316 GCF_034435895.1 Chloroflexus sp. | reverse complement strand
CAGCCAGCGCAGCGCCGCCGCCCGCACCGCGCCCCGCCCCACCCCGGCCCAGATCGCAAAAGCCACTGCCCCTCCGATCAGGCTGATCCAGACGACGCCTACTCGCCCAAACCCACCTGACCCAAAGAGCGTAACCCCAATTTCCACCAACCGCAAAAACCCGCCAATCCCCAGCGCAATCAGCAATACCGCCGCCAGCAAGCAGCCCATCACCCACGAACGACCGGCGCGCGGCGCTGTTTGGTCGAAAGATGCCATAACGATCCGTGTTATACTTTCTATAGATTGCAATGATGCAATGCTTCCTCAAACCTGCGCGCAGGAGGAAAATGTTCCATGGATGATCAATCGCTCTCAGGCGTAGCTGATAGTAATCATACCATTGCCGGCGAGACGGATGATCCCGCCACCCCCGATGACAAACCGGGTCACGAATGCGGTGTGTTCGGCATTGTCGCCGCTGACGCCGATGTCGCCCGCCTAACCTTCTTTGGTCTCTACGCCCTCCAGCATCGCGGCCAAGAGAGCGCTGGCATTGCGGTGAGCAATGGTCGCAGTATTCGTTACTACAAGAATATGGGGCTGGTTGCGCAAGTGTTCGATGAAGAAAAGTTGCGCCCGCTCAGCGGCTATATGGCGATCGGCCATACCCGCTATTCCACTACCGGCTCCTCAAAGCTAGAGAATGCCCAACCCTTCGTGGTCGAAAGTGCCTTGGGGCCGCTGGCCGTCGGCCACAACGGCAACCTCACCAACGCCGCGTCGCTGCGCCGCGAGCTGTTGCAGCGCGGCGTCGGCCTGACCAGCAGCAGCGACAGCGAAGTCATCACCCAGATGCTGGCCGGCGGCGAGGGGCGGACGTGGGAGGAGAAGCTGAAGGTCTTTATGGTGCGGGCCCAAGGCGCGTACTGTTTGACCGTGCTCACCCGCGATGCGCTCTACGTGGTGCGTGATCCGTGGGGCCTGCACCCGCTCTGTCTCGGCCAGCTCGGCGAACAGGGGTGGGTGGTCGCTTCCGAGAGTTGTGCGCTCGGTACAATCGGGGCTGCATTTGTGCGCGAGATCGAGCCGGGCGAGATTCTGAAGATTACCCTCGATGGGCCGCAGGTGATTGCCCGCCAACCCTCGCTGCACACCGCCGCCTGTCTGTTTGAATACATCTACTTCGCCCGCCCCGACAGCATGCTGCACGGTAAGGTGCTACACGCGATGCGGGTGGCGCAAGGCCGTGAATTGGCTCGTGAAGCGCCGTGCGACGCCGATGTGGTGATCGCCGTGCCCGACAGCGCAACGCCGGCAGCGATCGGGTATGCGCAAGAGTCGGGCATTCCTTATTCGGAAGGCTTAATTAAGAACCGCTACATTGGCCGCACCTTCATCCAACCCGATGACCGGCTGCGCAAGTTGGGCATCGCGCTCAAGTTTAATGCGTTGACCGACAATCTGGCCGGCAAGCGGGTAGTGCTGGTTGATGACAGCATCGTGCGCGGCAACACCAGCGGCCCGATTGTGCGCCTACTGCGCGAGGCCGGCGCGCGCGAGGTGCATGTGCGCGTCTCGTCGCCGCCGATCCGCCACCCCTGCTTCCTCGGCGTTGATATGGCGACTTACCCCGAACTGATCGCCCACCGCCTGACGATCGAGGGCATTCGCCAACATCTTGGCGCTGATAGCTTGGCCTACCTGAGCTTGGAAGGTTTGATCCGCTCGACTGGACGCGACCCGGCGACCTTCTGTACCGGATGTTTTACCGGCCAGTATCCGGTTGAAATTGAGGTGGTCGATAAAGAGGTGTTTGAGGTGCGGTAGTAGGGGCACAGCGCTGCTGTACCCCTACTGTGCCCCTACTACCCCTCCCCCACGATCCGCTCACGGTAAGCGGGTGGTTGGCGAAAGCGTGTCGCTTGCTCGAAAGCATACGCCAACCGGATCAGCATCGGTTCCGACCACGCCCCGCCGATAAAGTTGATCCCTATCGGCAAGCCAAACGCCATCCCAGCCGGCGCCGTCACCATCGGGTAGCCGGCCCGCGCCGGCAACGAACTGCTGCCGCCAAGGTAGCGGTCGCCGCCGATCAGATCGATCGGCCATGCCAACCCGGTCGCCGGCGCGACCAGCGCATCAAGCTGTTGTTCGTAGAGCACGGTATCCAACGCCTTCCGCGCTTCATCGCGGCTGGCTGCCAACGCCTGTTGGTAGGCCGGATCGTCAAGATCACCCACCGCCGCCGCTTGCAGCAGCAGCTCTTGGCCAAAGAAGAACAATTCGCGCTCGGCATGTTGTTCGTTAAACGCAATCAATTCGGCCAACGAACGCGGCGCCGGCGTAGCTGCGTGCGGATCGGGAATCCGCTCGGCTAGATAGCGGTTGAGCGTCGTCTTGAACTCGTAGAGCAGCACCGTTAGCTCAGCCTCGCTAAAGGCCAGCAACTCCTCTGGCAGCTTGACCGGATCGACAATGTGTGCGCCGGCCTCTGCCATCGCTGCCACCGCCGCCGCCAAGGCCTGCTCGACGTGGCGGCCAAAGCCGGCAAAGCGATCGCTCCGCAACACGCCGATCCGCGCCCCGCGTAGCGCATCGGCTTGCAAGCAAGTGCGGTAATCAGGCCGAACGTAACCGGCGGCGGCTGCCGTCGCCGGATCGCGCGGATCTGGCCCAGCAATAATGCCAAGGACAGTAGCGGCATCGGCGACGCAACGGGCATGCGGCCCCACCGTATCTTGGGTGAAACTGATCGGAATCACACCGGCCCGGCTAGTTAAGCCAACGGTGGGTTTGATCCCAACCACGCCGCACAGCGCCGACGGGCACGAGATCGAGCCGTCGGTTTCGGTGCCGATCGCGACCACGCACATACTGGCCGCGACGGCAATCGCCGAGCCTGAACTTGACCCGCACGGACTGCGCGCCAACACGTGCGGATTGCGCGCCTGCCCGCCGCGCGCACTCCACCCGCTCGACGAGGAGGTGCTACGGAAGTTGGCCCATTCGCTCATGTTGGCCTTGCCCAAGATCACCGCTCCGGCGGTGCGCAGCCGGGCAACCACCGTTGCTTCCGCCGCCGGACGTGAACCGAGCAGCGCCAGCGACCCGGCGGTCGTCGCCGTATCGTCGAGCGTGTCGATGTTGTCTTTGAGCAGGATCGGGATGCCGTGCAAGGGGCTGCGCGGCCCGCGCGCATCGCGTTCGGTATCGAGCGCAATCGCCGTTTCGAGCGCCGACGGACTGACCTCAATAACGGCGTTGAGACACGGCCCCGCCCGATTGAGGGCTTCGATCCGTGCGAGGCAGGCCATGGTCAACGCTTCGGCGCTGATCGCGCCGCTTTCCATTGCCTCCTGTAGCTCGGCAATGGTGGCTTCGTAGGCAATGGCCCCGATCGAGCTGGTTGGGTCGTTGGTGGTCATGGCCTCCTCCGAGCTTGGTACGGGCATACCACGGTATGCCCGTACAACCTGCCCGTACCGCTACAAAATCTTCACCGGTGTCAATAAGCCGGGCCGTTCGCGATTGGCCGCCTCAATCGCCTCGGCGGAACCTAAGACCGCCACTTGGCCGTGATCGCGCAGCGCCGCTGCCGCTTCGGCAAAGACGACGAAATCAGCCGGCGTGGTCGCCAACACCTCGTTGCGAATCTGCTGGCGATACTCGTCGCTCACACTGGTTAGGTAGCGTACCAGCGCCGTGTAGCCCTTGGCATCCGGCAACTGGTAAGCATCCATATCGCCGATAGTGCCGATAATCGCCCGTTCGACCGTCGCCGGATCGAGCGCCGTTTCGCGCAAGAAGGTCGCCATTTCGTCGTACACATCAAGCGTGCGCAAGAGGTTGGGGTCACGGTACGAGGTGGTGATGAACAGGCCGGTGCTGCGGTCGTAGTTGCCGCCAGCACCGTAGGCCCCTCCCTGAATGCGGATGCGGTCGAGCAGGTAGTCAATGCGCAGGTGGCGTAACACTACCATTGCTGCGCCGCTGGGCCGGATGCCAAGCGCATGCAGATCAACCCCCTTGGCGACGTAGTTGACCTGTGCCGGGATCACCAACCCTTCGCCACCCGCGACGCTGCGCACCGGCCAGTGCGCCGGATGGTACGCGGCATCGGGCAGCTCAGAGAGGAAGGCGGTCAGCATGGGCAACACCGCCTGCTGGTTGTCGGCATCAAGGGTGAGATTCGCTACCAAGCCGCGCCGGTTGATCAGCGCCGCCCGCACCGCCTCGAGATCAGCCAGCACGCTCGGCCAGTCGTGTTGCACCTGCTGCTCAAGCTCGCGCAGGAAGAAGATCGCAGAGACGCCACCCATCTGTTCGTCGGCCCACTCAGCCGGGGCAAAGCGGGCGGCGAGGCGCTGGCGCGCATACGCATTCCCTGCCGGCACTAGCGACGACTCCTTGTTGGCGCGCGCGCGCAGCACGATCTGGCGGAAACGTTCGCGATTGTCGAGATTCACCGTTAGCAGAATCTCGCTCAGTAGTCGCAACAGCTCGGTTGTTTGGGCCACGGTGCTCTTGCCACGCACGATCAACCGTCCCACCGGCGCGGTGCTCACGATGTCGGTCGCTGTCATCGTGGCCGCATAGATGCCGCCGGTTTCCCGCCCGATCCGCTGCAACAGGCGCACAAAATCCGACGTCGCCGTGCCCATCTCGGTCAAGGCGCGGGCAAAGAGCGGCACGTAGGGCAAGAGGTGGGGCGACAAGGCGCGCAAATCGAAGGCCAGATCGAGATAGACGATGCCGTTGGTAAACAGATTGTGGCGTAACAACCGCGCCCCGCCCCGCTCGTCAATCTCGGTCGGGATGCGTTTGACAGCGCGATCAAGATCGGCAAGGCGCAAGGTGGGGATGGCGGCAATCGCTTCGGGCGGATCCGGCGTCTGCTGCCACTCGGCCAGCGCCTGCGTCTCGGCGACCAGCGCCTCCCGCTTGGCATCATCGAGGGTCGCGGCGAAGGCGTCAATCCGGGCCTGCTCGGCGGCGGCCAAGCGGGCAGCGTGTTCAGGATCGGGACGCAAGGTCACGCGGGTGCGGTGCAGATTATCGAGCAGCAACTCGCGGATCAGGCGCTCGAAGACCCGCTCGCCGTTGGCTACCGCCGCGCGCACCGCCGCCAGCGGCGCCTCAAACCGCAGCGGCGCAATTGGATCATCGTCGTACAGCCACGTGCCCAACGCGCGCAGCATCAACACCAAGCCGCGCGGGAAGCTGCCAGTATTGTTCTCGCGCAAGCTGAACTCGAAGGTGTTAAACGCAGCCGCCACGGTCTCCGGATCAATGCCTTGTTCGGCGAGTTCGGCCAGCGTGCGCAGGATCAACGCCTCGACCTGCCCGGCGTTCGCGGGATCGATCCCCTTCATGCCAACCGAAAAGGTCTGCTGCAGGAGATCGCTCTCGTAACCGCCGACCACCTCTTCGCCCAACCCCGAATCGATCAGCGCCTTGCGTAACGGCGCCGCCGCGTTCCCCAACAGAATATAGCTCAGCAAATCGCGGGCCATCAACACCGTTGGATCGCGATTATCATCAATCAACCAGTTGAGCATCACCATGCCCTTCTGGTTATCTTCATCGGCGCTAAAGGTGTACTCAAACTCGCGCGGCGCGTTAAAGCGGGCCTGCAGCTCGATCTGCGAAGACGGTTCGCTCCGCTCAAACTGGCTCAGGTACTCATCGAGCTTGCGCAGCCGCTCTTCCGGCGGATCGTCGCCGTAGAAGAAGATGCGCGCGTTCGAGGGGTGGTAGAGCGTTTCGTGGAAACGCTTGAACGCCTCGTAGGTCAAATCAGGGATCGCCTGCGGGTCGCCGCCCGACGAATGGCCATAGGTGGTATCGGGGAAGAGCGACTGCTGCGAATAGCGGTAGAGCATGCCATCGGGCGACGAATAGGCCCCCTTCATCTCGTTGTACACCACGCCCTTGATCGTGAGCGGCGCATCAGGCGCCGGCAGCTCGAAGTGCCAACCCTCTTGCTTGAGCACTTCGGGCGTGATGCGCGGGAAGAAGACCGCGTCGAGATAGACATCCACCAGATTGTAGAAGTCTTTTAGGTTGGTGCTAGCGACCGGATAAGTCGTCTTATCCGGGTAGGTCATCGCGTTGAGAAAGGTATGCACCGATCCCTTCACCAAGGTGAAAAAGGGGTCTTTGACCGGATACTTGCGCGACCCGCAGAGCACCGAGTGTTCGAGAATGTGGGCAATGCCGGTTGAGTCGCGCGGCGGGGTGCGGAAGGTAATGCCGAAACATTTATTCTCGTCGTCGTTTTCGAGCGAGAGCAGTTCAGCGCCAGTCTTGAGATGGCGATACAGGCGAGCGCGAGTGTTGAGTTCGGGGATGAACTCATCGCGCAGCAGCTCAAATCCGTGCAGATCCGTCATGACAACCTCGTCTGGTACAATAGCGCATAGGTGCTTAGAGAGTATTGTACCAGAAGCCTTTCATCCATGGCGACCACTGAACCCCAAACTGTTTCGATCATCTGCACAGTGCGCGATGAAGCCGATAACATCGCCGCGCTGATCGATTCAATGCTGGCCCAGACCCGCGCCGCCGGCGAGATTGTGATCAACGATTGCCAGAGCGTTGATATGACGCCGGCCATCGTCGCCGCTTACGCTGCGCGCTACCCGCAGATCAAGCTGGTGCGCGGCGGGCACAATATTTCGTCGGGCCGCAATAATGCGATTCGCCACGCGCGCGGCCCGATCATCGCCAGCACCGACGCCGGTCTCACCCTCGATCCGCACTGGCTGGCGCGAATTGTCGCCCCCATCGAGGCCGGCGAGGCTGATGTCGTTGGCGGCTTCTTTCACCCCACGCCGCGCTCGCTCTTTGCGCTGGCGCTAGGAGAAACCAACTATCGCCGCAGCAGCGAGATCGATCCGGCAGCCTTTCTACCGTTCGGCAAATCAATGGCCTTTCGGAAAGCGGTGTGGGAAGCGGTTGGCGGGTTCCCTGAATGGGCCAGCCACTGCGAAGACCTGCTCTTTGATCTGGCGGTCGCGCGGGCCGGCTTTCGCCGCGTCTTCGTGCCGGAAGCGGTGGTGCATTTCGCGCCGCGCCCCACCCTGCCCGCCTTCATTCGCCAATACTACACCTACGCTCGCGGCGACGGAAGGGCCGGGTTGTGGCCGCAACGCCATGCCTTACGGTATGCCGTATACCTGACGCTCAGCGGCCTGTTGGGGGTGGCGATCAGCCAGCCGCGTTTGCGCGCGCCGGTTGGGGCGCTGATTGGGCTAGGAGTAGCCGCCTACACCCGCGGCCCCTACCGCCGGCTCTGGCCCAAACTGCGCGGCAGGCCGCTCGGCGAACGGCTGGCGGCCTTGGCGCTGGTGCCGCTGATCCGGCTGACGGGTGACATTGCCAAGATGGTTGGCTACCCGGTCGGGGTGTGGCGGCGCTGGCAGGAACGAACGTAACGGCGATGAGTGCAACAAAAAGTTTTTCACAAAACTTCTCTTACAACAACTTTATGGTTGTCAAAGTTGTGCGCTTTGACCGATAAACTCCTCAATCCGTTGAGATCAATCCTATCTTGACGATTCCGCAACTGGTGTGTAAACTACTAAGCAATATTAAACCCTATCTTCGCAACGAATTGATGGTCACAAACTGTCTGGCTTAGTTCCTAATGCTATGCCAGTGATGAGAACACCCTACCTCAGGCGCGAGGTAGGGATGTTCACGGTTCATCATGTGCCGGCAAGCAATGATGAGGCCACCCATATTATTGGCAATGTGAGGGAACGCCGCAATGCAACCCGGATGAGCAACACCGGCGGATCGTGTGCGGTAAAGGTCGTTTGGTTGCGCGAGCTGGTTCCTATCACCTGCCGGCTGATGCGAACCACCTGCCTGAACCAGCTTGCCAACATCGAGCCTGTATAGCCCCCCCACGGCGGCTATGCTGGGATTCCAGCAATAGATGTTCCAAAGACGGAAAGGAGAGGCGCATGGTCAAGCGAATGGTTCTCCTCTGGTTAGCGCTCGCGCTAGCGCTCACGGCGTGCGGGCAAAACACCGGCACAACTAGCCAACCCACCACAGCGCCGGCTCAACCCACCCCCGCGCCGAGCGGTGAGAAACTACGCCTCATCATTGGCACTGGCGGCACCGGTGGCGTGTTCTTCCCTTATGGCGGCGGTCTGGCCCGGATTTTGACTGAAAAGATGCCCAATACCGAAGCCACGGCCCAAGAGACGGGCGGCTCGGTTGATAATCTCAAACTGTTGCAGAACGGTGAAGCGCAAATTGGCTTCACGACCGCCGACTCGGCGTATGATGCGATCAACGGCGTAGCAGCGTACAAAGACACCGGCAAGGTGCCGGCAGCCGCGATTGCTGTGCTCTATCAGAGCTTCATCCACGTCGTGGCCCGCGCTGACGCTGGCATCACCAGCGTGGCCGATATGAAAGGCCGGCCCGTTTCGATCGGCTCGGCAGGCAGCAGCACCGAAACGGCTGCGATCCGCTTGCTCGAAGTCGCCGGGATGACCGTCGCCGACATTATCCCTGAAAATCTGGGTGTCGCCGACTCGGTAGCCGCGATGAAAGACCAAAAGATCGATGCCTTCTTCTGGATCGGCGGGTTGCCGACGGCTGCCGTGACCGATCTAGTGACTACGGAAAAGGTGGTCTTCATTGATACGAGCGCCCTATTGAAACCGCTGGTTGACAAATACGGCCCGATCTATGCGGCCACGGTATTGCCCGCCGGCACTTACAAAGGCGCCGATCAAAACGTGCCGGGGATCGGTGTCGCCAATCTGTTGGTGGTGCGCGAAGATATGCCGGCTGATCAGGTAAAGGGGATTTTGACCACCATTTTTGACAACCTCAACGAAGTGCATCAGATCCATCCGGCTGCGCGCACGTTGTCACTTGAATCGGCGGTCAAAGGCTCGTCGATTCCGTTCCATCCTGCAGCCATCGAGTTCTACAAGGAACGGGGCGTCTGGAAAGAGTGAGCATCGTCACATCGCGCAGATTGCAGATCTCAATGAAGTGCGGCAGTTTGACTGCCGCACTCCAACGCATGAACTGCGAGCGTAACCGGCGAGGAAGCGAACCGTTAGCCGGCAAAGAAATTTTCGCTGTGCGTGCAGCATTGCGCTGGCGCGCATTGGAATGCGGTAACGTAGCTGCCGCACTGCCAGCGCATCCGTCGCCTGAACGGATCACTTCAGGCTACCAATTTGATATGGTCACAAAGAGGTACCACTTATGAGCGCCGCCGCCAATCCGCCCAATGCTGGCTTGCCCGATGCCGATGAGATTAGTCGCGAAAAAGTTGAACAACTTATCGAAGAATTCGAGAGCGAGTCGGCAACGCGCAAGCTCAGCGGCTTATGGGCATGGATTGGGGGGATCATAGCGGCGTCGCTTTCAGTGTATGCCCTCTATTGGACGCAGGCCATCATCACGACACAGGTGTACCGGGCCACGTTTTTAATGCTGGTCTTGGTCTTGACCTTCCTCTACTACCCATTTCGGGCTAAATCCCGCGCCAATGTCGCGTGGTATGACATCGTACTGGCTGCGCTGAGCGTGGCCAGTATGGTCTATCTGAGCCTCTATTTTCGTGAAGCCTTGCAACGAGTCACCCAACCCACGCCGATCGAATTGGTGATGGGTGGCATTATGCTGCTGTTGGTGATCGAAGCGACCCGGCGCACCACCGGCTTAGCGCTGACCCTCGTGGCGATTGGCGCGATTTTGTATGCGTTGTTCGGCTACCTCGTCCCCGAACCATTCGACCACCGCGGTATCTCGCTGCAACGACTCATCGGCACCAACTATCTGACCCTGCAAGGGGTCTTTGGCGTTCCGCTCGATGTGGCAGCCACGTTTATCGTCTTGTTCACTATCTACGGCGCAGTGCTGGAATATAGCGGCGCTGGCAAGTTTTTCATTGATTGGTCGTTTGCCGCGTTGGGCAAATCGAAAAGCAGCGCCGGCCCCGGACGCACCGTCGCCGCTGCTGGCTTTTTGCTCGGTACCGTCTCAGGTAGCGGTGTCGCGACCACCGTCACCCTTAGCTCGCTGTCGTGGCCAATGCTGCGCAAAGCCGGCTACGACCGGACGGTAGCCGCCGGTATGTTGTCGGCGTCTGGCATTGGCGCTACCCTCTCGCCGCCGACGCTTGGCGCAGCCGCCTTCCTTATTGCCGAATACCTCGACATATCATACCTTGATGTTTTGATTATGGCCATGGTGCCAACCATTCTCTACTATCTTTCGATCTTTCTGATGATCGAAGCTGATTCACGGTTGTTGCACACACGGCCAGTTGATATTAAAACCGAACCGCTGTGGGATTTAACCAAAAAATTTGGCTATCACTTCTCTTCCCTCTTTGCCGTCGCCATCTTGATGGCCATCGGTTTAACGCCATTTATGGCCGTCTATTGGTCAATTGTGATCGCCTTCCTGCTCAGCTTCCTCCGTCCCGAAACCCGGCTCACCTCGCTCAAGGCGCTAGCTGCCGGCGCCGCGCTCACAGCGGTATTAATGCTGCTGGAAGTCACCGGGGTCTTGCCGCGCATGCGCCCGTCACTTGCCATCTTCTGGGGCATGATGCTCACCGTTGGTATTGCTGCCGCGATTGCTCTTTACCGGCGGGTAAAAAACGTGCCGGGTGAGGATGAGAATATGCGCATTCTGCGCGCTCTAGAGTATGGCGGGCGGAGTGTGATTTCGATTGCGGCCACGACGGCCTGCGCCGGCATTATTGTGTCAGTCGTCACCTTGACCGGTTTGGGGTTGAAGATTTCGGGTATGATCGTGAATCTCGGCGGTGGCAACATCTTGTTCACGATCTTCTTCGCGGCGCTGGCCGTCTGGGTATTGGGCTTAGCCGTTCCGGTCACTGCATCGTACATTCTGGCAGCGGTGATGATTGTACCGGCATTGCGCCAAGTGGGTGTGCCCGAACCGGCGGCGCACATGTTCATCTTTTACTACGCGGTGCTGGCCGACGTTTCGCCACCCACGGCACTGGCGCCGATGGCCGCCGCCGCAATTACCGGCGGCAAACCATGGCCAACTATGTTTATGGCGTGGAAGTATTGTATGCCGGCGTTTCTGACGCCGTTTATGTTCACCCTGACGATAGACGGCGCCAGCTTGTTGCTGTTATTGCCCAAGATGGGGTCAGCCGCCAATGAGGTGGCGCTAGCCTTCCAACCGGCGTGGTACGAAACACTGGCTGCGGGGGGATGGGTCACGATTGCAATCACGTTCCTGACTAGTTGCGTGGCGGTGGGTGCGCTCGCAGTTGCCTTCGGCGGATGGCTCTTCCAGCAGGCGAATCTCATCGAGCGCATTATCATGGCGATTGCCGGCCTTGCGATGCTCTACGCCGATTTAGGTTCCGATACGATCGGCTTTGGCCTCTTTATTGCCGGCTTGATCATCCATGTGATCCGGATCCGCTTCCTGCGCAAATCGCAATCAGTGGAAACGGCGCCGCAGATCGGCGAGACGCAGCAATGATCAGCCATTGCCGCGTTTCGTCATGTTAGGCTGTTGTGGCTAGTGATCGCTGGCGGCGTTTGAACAAGCGGATGATCTTGTCAATGATCACGACCACGATGGTGATCAGGCAAATCTTGATCAACGCTTCACCCAGATCGCCGGCGTTCGCCAGTGAGGGCGCTTCATTGATATGGTGATCGCCGCGACCAGTAAAGGCGCCGCGTTCTCGCTCGCCGCCAAAGACGACCGCACCGCGTTCCCGCGCCCGAAACCCCTCTTCACGCGCCGCCGCTTGCGTCACCGGCAGCAGATGATTCACCCGCAGCCAATTGAACCCCATCGCCACCAATACCGCCACGCCAACAATGATCAAGATGCGTCCGAGCGTTTTCATTGCCTCACCTCCTCTAGCCGCGCCGCTGCTGCCGTAGGTTGGCGGGCCGGTTTGCGCGATGGCCAGAGCCGGCGGAACATGCCGGCAATCCAACTCCAGTGGATCGCGACGTGCAAACCGAGGATGATCACCGTCAGATCTGACGCCTGCCGGTGGAGAATTTCGAGCGTGCGATCGCGCGGCATCGTGATCCCGAACAATGGCAACGCTGCTCGCGACATCAACACGCCGCTGGCGACGGTAACGGTAAACGCGAGAAACAGCAGTGCATTGAGCAGAAAGTTCAAGCGCGACCGCCACGTCGTTTTGGCCAATAGGCGCTTACCGATGGTGATAATCCATTGCCAGTGCAGCAGGACGTGGGTGATCAGCGCCGCCGCCAACGCCAAACTCAACCACTCGTGGATGGTCAACCCGCTGAAACTCGGCGCAGTGGCGATGAGAAAGGCGATGAACATTGCGCCGTCGATGAGAAAGTTGCGCCAGTTTTGATTCGTCTGCTTCATGTCACACCTCTGTCACAATTGCTGTTTGCACTTTTACTGTAAGGCGCAATTGTGAAGAAGTTGTGCAGGGGTTTGGTGAAGGTAGTGAAATCTTGGCAACGCCACATGCAGACCTCAATCGGTGAGAGCATTCACTCAGGAAGGAGCAGTGATGCCAACGTTAGAGGGATGGGCCTTTTTGGCCCTTATGGCCTGTTTGGCAGGGATCGTCTTCGCGCTCACACTCTTTGAAGGAAGCGCGGCAATCATCGTGAGTGTGATCGCAACCCTGCTGGGCATTTTATCCGGCGGGTTGTATGCGGCTTCGGTCAGGCAACAACAATAATTGCACACTTATCAGCCACTAAACGCGGCGCATTGGCAGGGAGGCATAGTGCGCGCCGGAGGCGCTGCTGGGGCAAAAAACAAACCGGTACGAGACGATGACAGCCTCGCACCGGTTTGAATGGGAGCGCAATTAGCGGGTCTTAACACCAAACGGCAGATACAACGGGCAGAAACCGATCGCGCTAGTGGCGACGAACACGATCGCCACAATCCCGGCGATCCAAGCCAGCGCCCCGGTCAAGACTTGGGTGACGATCATAAATCCAAGCAGCAACGCCACAATCACCCGCGCGATCCGATCAATATTGCCCATGTTCGGTGTCATTGCCTTCCTCCTCGTCAGGTTATTCCTGTTGTGCCTATTGCTACTATAGCCAAACGGCCAGCGCCGATCAGTGACAAAGTCACGTTGGCAGGAATCTGGAGTGCGGCAGTCAAACTGCCGCTCAGACGCAACGCGAGCAAAGACGCAGTAGAGCTGGACGGCTGTCCGCCTCCGCAAAGACACAGAGGATTAAAACGCAAAGGCGCAACGCGGGCAAAGACACAGAGGATTAAAACGCAAAGGCGCGAAGAATGCAGAGAGCGCCAAGGCGTTTTGAGGGGCGGGGGGTGAGGGCCAGCAGCCCGCGCAGCGGGCTTCGTACCCCTAGCCCGGCCCTTCAGGGCCGGGTTCTGGCCGGAAAAGGGTTGATGTAGGGGCTTTTCCTGCACCCCCTCGCCCTGACAACCGGGCCATCGCTATGCAACTCCACTTGTGGTATCGTATGCCGGTACGCGCACGCAACGGAGACGAACGGCATGCGGATTCTCTTTATCACCGGCGAATACCCGCCGCAGCCGGGAGGCGTCGGCGACTATACCCAACGGCTAGCGCAGACGCTCGCAAGCGCAGGGATCGAAGCGATCACGCTGACGGCAAGGCATGGCCGCTGGCAACTCTGGCGGGCAACGCCTAATGGTGATGAGGCATTGGTTGCGCCGGGGGGCCGGGCCAGTTGGCGGCTGGTTGCTGCCGGACGGCTGGCGCGGCTGGTGAGCCGCATCCGGCCCGATTGGTGCCATATTCAATATCAGACCGGCGCATATCAGTTGCAGGTTGGCGTCAATGTGCTGCCGTTGCTCTTGCGCCGCACTGGAGTCGCGAGCGCCATCACCTATCACGACTTGTTGCCGCCGTACCTCTTCCCCAAGGCCGGGCCAGTGCGCAAGTGGGTGACGCTGTTGCCCGCGCGCGCAGCCACTGCGGTGATCGCTACCAACCCCGAAGATGAAGCCACCCTGCGCAACGCTGGCCTCCAGCCCCGCTTGATCCCGATTGGGGCCAATATCGAACCGGCCCTGCCGCCCGATTACAATCGCGCTGCGTGGCGGGCGCGGCTAGGTGTGGCTGCCGGCGAGGCGCTTATCGGCTATTTTGGCCTGTTGTCACCGGGCAAGGGGGTGGATATGCTGATCGATCTGGTGGCCGGCCAACCGCATTGGCGCTTGCTGATCATCGGCGGCGCCGCCACTGCCCCCACTGACCGCGCCTACGCCGCTGCGGTGCAGCAACGCCTCGCAACCACCGGCCTGCGCGATCGGGTCATCGTCACCGGCCACGCCGCCGCCGAG
>NZ_DAOTWH010000199.1:0-2114 GCF_034435895.1 Chloroflexus sp. | reverse complement strand
GCAATGCTGCGCCGCGCCGCGCGGTTCACCAACCGGCTCGTGCGCGCCGATGCCCGCCGCCTGCCGTTTGCCGATGCCAGTTTCGATACCGTGTGCGCCACCTTCCCCGCCGAATATATTCTTGATCCGGCGACCCACGCCGAAATTCGGCGGGTGCTAGCGCCAGACGGCCAATTGGTCATTGTTGATGGCGGTCGGCTGGAAGGAGGGTATGGGCGGTTGATCGATGCAATCTATCGCCTGATCTGGCTGGGGCGCAACCCGCCCGATCTGCCAGAGAGCGTCCCATTTGGAAATGTTCGCATGCGCGTGCAGCGCGTGACCATTGGTCACAGCAGTGTCCTTGTGATGACCGGGAGGCCGCATGAGTCCGGATCTGAGCGTTGAACAGACCCTGCGCGCACGCGGCTATCCGGCGCTGGCCGGAATTGACGAGGCCGGACGTGGCTGTTGGGCCGGGCCGATGGTGGCCGCCGCAGTGGTGTTAGCGCCAATCGTCTACGAGCAACCATACCTCTTGGCAGCAGTCAACGACTCGAAGCAGTTGAGCGCCGTGGCCCGCGAACGCGCGTTTGCCACCGTCCAAACCTACGCCCAAGGCATCGGGGTCGGCATCGTACCGGCCTTCATCATCGACGCCTACGGCATTCTGGCCGCTACCCGCCTTGCGATGACGCAGGCGCTGCTCGCGTTGCCCTGCCCAGTTGATGCGCTGTTGATCGATGCCGAACATCTCCCCGGCATTTGCCTGCCCCAAGAATCGTTGGTGCGCGGCGATGCCCGTTCGCTCTCGATTGCCGCCGCCTCGATCATTGCCAAAGTCACCCGCGACCGGTTGATGCATACCGCTGATCGCTGTTACCCGGCTTATGGCTTTGCCGTGCATAAAGGGTATGGCACTGCCGCGCATCGCCGCGCTTTAGTGCACTATGGCCCGTCACCCATCCATCGCTATACCTTCCAGCCGGTGATCGAGGCGCTTGAGCACTTGGAACCTGCATGAATCTTCGTGAACATCTCGTGTACTCGAGCGTGCTGGCTGCCAGCTTGTACCCGCGCCAACCGGTCGCTGCCGCGCTTCTGATTGCCGGCGGCGTGCTGATCGATCTCGATCATTTCGCGCTGTACGTCTGCCGCACCGGTGATTGGAGCATTAGCGGCGCATTGGTATACAACCGCTATCGCAACCGGCTGCCTCGTCACGGTGACAACCGGCCTCGCTATGGCTCGCTCCGCTCGTGGTTGCACCGGCCCCTCTTCGTCTTGCCCCCGCTTTGGATGCTGGTGCAGCGTTACCCGTGGCTCCGCCCGTTCGCGCTTGGCATCACCTTCCATCTCTTGCTTGATCACCTCCCCCTGCCCTTGATCTGGGCCGCCTACCTGCGCTCCGGCGGGCAATGCGGGCACTGCGGCAGCCGGCAATCGCTTGACATCTACCGCCGGCCACGCGCCCACGATTGCCGCATGCACTGGATCGTACTCTGCCGGCGATGCGCAACCAAGAGAATGTGGTACACTGATCATAACACGCATGCCACCACCACTTCCGCGCTGCCCAACGCTTGAATAAACCGGAAGGAGTGCATAGATGGATCCGGATGACGAGCTAACCCCGGAAGATCCGCTAACCGAACTGAGCTGGCTGGCAAGTGAAGCCATCGACGGCCAATCGAAAGGCGTCACCTCTGCCGAACGTCGCCGGCGTTGTGATCGTGTGCTCGAACTCGAAGCGCGAGGTTTCATCACCGACGATCGCGCCTGCTTCCTCGCCGGTTTAGTCATGATCTGCGGCGAATCGGTGGCCGATTTTCACCACGCCCACCGGTTTGCCCGTCGCGCCACCGAATTGGGCAATGAACGTGCATGGACATTACGTGCGATGGCGTGGGATCGGTTGTTGATCGAATTGGGCCGGCCACAACACTTCGGCACCCAGATCATCCGCATAGGCGGGCGCTGGTCGCTGGGTGAAGTCAACCCGCGGGTGACCGATTGGGAACGGGCGCTGTTCGGTGTGCCGCCGCTGTATGTGCAATTGCAGCGGGTCGAAGAATTGCAACGCTCTGAACAAGGATGAATCGATGACGGCGGCGGGGCGATGGGAGCCATCGCCC
>NZ_DAOTWH010000198.1:0-39558 GCF_034435895.1 Chloroflexus sp. | reverse complement strand
CCAGTGCCGAGAACTCTTCGGCGGCAGCCGCAATCACGGGGAACACGGTCGAAGAACCATCGATCACAATGTCGCCCTTCAACGAAGCGAGCGGAGACTCAGGCGTTGCCGTCGGCTGCGGAGCGGCTGTGGGAGCCGGAGCCGCCGTCGGGGCCGGAGCTGCTGTCGCTGGCGCAGCCGGCGCCGTAGTCGCCGTTGGCTGCGCTTGTTGCTGGCCGCCACACGCTGCGATCATCGGGATCAACAGCGCCATCAGCATGAGACCGTAGATCCACCGTTTCGCATTACCTACCATACGTTTCGTTTCTCCTTACACCTCTACTATCTGCAAACTGCAAGCGCACCCTACCTTGGCAGAATGTCTGCCCGGCTTATGACACATCATGGTGCGACACTCTGGCAGGATGCAGAGAGCGACGCTTGCACGCATACGATACAGGGTTCTGGTTAAGAACGCATCATTTAATTGTTAAGAGATTGTTAAATGCAGGTAAACGTTCGGCAGGAAAAGACAGCTATGGACGCAATGCCAACGGGATATAGACGTGTGAGACGAGCGCCGCAACCCGCACCTGCGCCGTGCCGACGATGCTCCCCGGCCCGCTCAGACTGATGGTGAGCAGACCAACATCGGCGACATCAGCCGGCGTGAGAGAGACGCGCAGGGTTTGGCCATTGATGAAGGAGGTAGAACGGGGCTGGCCGTTCACCAACGCTTGGGTTGCCGCAGTGAAATCAACCCCGTAGAGCAGCAGCGCCAGCGACGGTTGGTTGCGCGCTACTATGGGCGGCGTAGCGACCAACGGCACTTGCAATTCAAATGCCCCCAGATCGCAGGCATTGAGTTGCGGGCGAGCGACACCGCGTTGATCGGCAGCCGGACAGGCAGCGCCAGCATCGCGAGCCGGACTATCGGCGGGAATCGCCATCGTTTGGCTTGGCCCGCCGTTGTTGGCCAACGCGCGCAGCATGGGATCACGAAACTGTGGGTCATTGGTTTGGTTAGGCGCGCTCTTGCCGGCAAAGCAGGTCACATCATTCCAAAAATTTCCGCCGGTCAAGCGCGGTGGATACTGCAAACTACGGCCATCGTGGGTCAGCTCGCGCGAACAGTGTTGCTGAATGTTCCAGCCATTGCCGCCATTGCCGGCTGTGTTGTAAGCAAAGAGGCTATTACTGACGCTGCCATTGCCGGAGTGGCTGATCGCACCACCCACCCAACCAGCGTAGTTGTTGGCAAAGGTGCTGGTTTCGATGATGAACGGCGCTGGCCGGTTGTTGAGGACATACAGCGCACCGCCATTAGCATTGAAACCATCGCCCTCCGCTCGATTCGCGACAAAGGTTGAATTGATGATCCGCAGCGCCACTTGCTGGGGAAACGCCACCGCGCCGCCAGCGCCATCTTCCCGCGGATTGCCATCAGCCCCCGGCGTGCGGCGGGCACGGTTGGTATGAAACAGGCTGCCGCTAATCAACACACTGGGATTGCCGGTACCGGAGCCAATGCTTGATCCGCCACCGCCGATCGCACCGCCTTGGCCGCGACTGCCGCCGATCACCGCGTTGTTGAGGAATGAACTATCAATCACCTCAAGGCCGCTGCTGTCTTCGTACATATTGGCGTGAATCGCGCCGCCGGAATTGTAGGTTTGGTTGTCTTGAAACAGGCAGCGCACCACCCGCAAACGGCGGTTGGCGCCGCCCAACCCATCAGCCGAAATCGCGCCGCCAAAGCTATCTTGCGGGCGGGCGCCGATGGCGGTGTTGCCGACAAAGACAGTATCCTCCACCGACAAACTGCTCTGCAACAGGTGGATCGCGCCGCCGGCGCCGTTGTTGGCGTGATTGCTTTCAAACCGGCTGTTGGTGACAATCACGGCCCCGCCGCGACTATAGATCGCGCCGCCGCCGTAATCGTAGGCATCGCGGCCCGCCGGCACTGACGTGAGCGTCGTTTGATTATCGCGGAAGGTCACGCGATCGATCACCAATGTCGGGGTAAAGGCAGGGTTCGCCGCCGCGAAGTAGCTCCGGATCGCGCCGCCGCTGCCATTGACGGCCGACTCATCGGTGCCGCCGCCGCTGGCTCTGCCGCCAATGATCGTCAGGTTCCGCAGTTCGAGCCGGCTAGCGCCAATCAGACCGGTGGTGTAATGGTCAATCAACCGGCTATTATTGCCTTGCAAGGTAATCCGTCCGCCGCCATCGATGATCGTCTGCGGCGCAGTGATGGTCAACGGGGCAGCGAGCGTAATGGTGTGCGGATTGGACCCGCAATTAAAACTAATCTCGCCGCCGCCGGCGACTGCTGTCGCCAACGCTGCGGCGGTGCAACTGGCTGGCGTGCCATTGCCAACCACGTTGGCTTGGGCGCGCGCTAGCGACGCCGGCCAGCCGGTGAAAGCCAGTATGGCGATCCACACCCAAAACATCGACCAGAACCGCAGGGCTGAGATACGAGCAAAAGCACGGTTCACGATCGTCTGCATAACCGGCCTTTCTGAGCGGAGCTGCTAGGTTAACGTGGCAGAGGGCATCACCGCCTGACACCCCTCTGCATCAAACATGCACCCGGTCTACCCCATCAATGCCTCGCGCAACGCGCCAAGCGGCAACCCGGCCAACGCCTCTTCATCACTGCCGGCCAGACTCGACCAGAGCACAATCGCATCGGGATCGAGCCGGTAACGAGCATCGAGCTGGCGCAACAGCCAGCGCAAGGCGCGCACCTGCGCATCGGTATCGCCGGCGTCGCGCGTCGCTGGCCATCCCGCCGGACGCTCAAGGGCAATGCCGACACTGATCCGGTTGAGATTGTAGCGGGTGCCGCCGCTAGTGGCAAACCCGGCATGCCATGCCGCCTTGGCTTCATCAACTAGCCGGTAGATGCGGCCATCGAGACCGATCAGGTAATGGGTGGCAAAACGGGCGTTGAAATCGGTCATTGCGGCGATCGTCTCCTCGGCTGGGCCGGGAATCGCGTGCAGCACCACCATACTCACCGGTTCACCGCCGCGTTCACCAAAGGCCATTGCCGGCGGCGTAACCTGCGTCATACTGAACCCACCATCGGTTGGCGGCGCGATCTCGGCGCTACGCACGGCTAACACCGGCGCCGGCATCGCCGCGCCGAGCACCGGCATCCCGTGCTGGCGCGCCAAATCGCTCAGACGCTTCACCTCGCTCCATTTCGGCACCACGTTGTAGAGCACATCGAGCGCAAACGGCTGCAAGGCGTAGGTCGTCTTTTCGAGCGTGATTTGATAGCTGTTGGCCAATGGCACACCGATCGCCCACTGGCGGGCCAGTTGGTGGAAGGCCCAATCGGGGCGATAGGTGGCGCCAGCTTGTTTGTACGTCTCGGTAAGCAACGCATCGCGCAAACGGATCGTCGCCGGATCGGTCGCCGTGCTGATCTGGCTCAACTGGCGGACATCCTTCCAGTTAGGCACCAGATTGTAGAGCGTATCAACCGCAAATGCCTGATAGGCATACTGTTTGCCGTCAACCGTGATTTGGGCGCTCTTACCGACCGGCGGCCCCAACTTACGGGCCACGGCGTACTGGTGGAAGGCCCAATCAGGCCGGAAGGGCGAACCGCCGGCTTGATAGGTTGCATCGAGCAAAGCGCGACCCAAGCCGCTCGGCGGAATACTGCCGCCAAGCAAATCGCTCATCGTCTTGACATCACCCCAATTCGGCACCTCGCAATAGAGAGTATCGCGCGCAAAGGGCTGGTAATTGTAAACCTTGCCCTCAAACGGCATCCGCGCGCTCGGCCCCATCGGCATGCCCAACTTGTGCTCAAGCGCGTACTGGTGGAAGGCCCAATCGGCATTGTAGCCTTGACCGTTGGTTTTATGTTTGTACCCCTCTTCCAACAAGGTCTCGATCAACAGTTCATCATCCGGCGCCGGCGTGCCAATCGGGCCGGGAGGCGGTGCAGGAGGCGGCGCGGCATTATTCAGATAGGCTTCGACTTGCGACCAGACCCATTCTTTGGTGACGGCCCAGCCGGGACAGCTCTTCTGATTGGTGTAGTCGCGGTGGAACGAGATGAGCTGGCGGGGCGGAATCTTGAGCCGGCGCGAGAGTTCGCCCATCACTGCAACCGAATGTTCCCAGACTTTCCCTGAAGGCAACACCTTATCGAAATAACCAACCATCTCCAAGCCGATCGAATACCAACCCTGCGCCAACGAGCCATTGCCGGTGCCGGCATGAATGCCGATCTGCGACATCGGCGTCGCCAGCCAAATCCCATCGGGGCCGGTAAAGATATGCGGCCCCGCCGTCCAACCTTTGCCGGCATAAAACTTCTGAATCCCGCGCATAGTGGTCAAGCCGCGCCACGTCGTCTCGTCGGGACGATAGGTGTGGTGCAGCACCAACCGGCTGGGCGCTAGGCGACCGAAATCGTACTTGGCCACATACTCACGCCACTCGGCGATGGTCAACATACGGTTGATAAAGGGCGGCGAGCCTTCGGTGGGAAAATCGGGCATAACCAAGCTCCTTCCGGCGCTAATCGGCCGCAGCAGCCAATCGCCGCGACCGGATGATCGATGCTGCGACCGCGACCAGCAACGTGACCACAATCACCGCGAGCGAGACGGTGGTGGGAATGTGCAACCCATGGCCGCCGAGAAACCAACCGGTAACCAACGGGGTGAGCATCTTGACCCCAATAAAAGACAGAATAATCGCCAACCCAAAGCGAAGGTAATAAAACGCGCGCATAAAGTTCGCCAGCAGGAAATAGAGCGAGCGCAGGCCGAGGATAGCGCAGATATTCGAGGTATAGACAATAAACGGATCGTGGGTGATGCCGAAGATAGCGGGAATCGAGTCAACCGCAAACAGCAAATCGGTACTCTCCACTATCACCAGCACGAGCAAGAGCGGGGTTGCGCTGAGCCGGCCCTCTTCACGCACAAAAAAGCGATCGCCGCGCATCTCGGCGGTCACCGGCAGAAACCGGCGCACTAAGCGAGCCAATGGATTCTGCTGCGGATCGACGTCAGGATCATCATCTTGAAAGAAGAGCCGCGCGCCAGTCACTAACAGAAAGGCACCGAAGACATAGAGAGTCCACTGAAACTGTTCAATCAATGCCGCGCCGAGCAAGATCATCGAACCGCGCATCAGCAGCGCGCCGAGAATGCCCCAGAAGAGCACGCGATGCTGGTATTGCGGCGGGACGCGAAAGTAGCCGAACAGCAATACGAAAACAAAGATATTATCAATACTCAGCGAGTATTCGACTACATATGCAGTGAGAAAGTTCAGTGCATCTTCGGGGCCGCGCCAGAGCCAGATCAGGCCGTTAAACGCCATCGAAAGCGAAATCCACACCAACGTCCAGATCCCGGCTTCGCGCGCCGACACCCGGTGCGAACGGCGATGGAACACCCCCAAATCAAGGGCTAATACGAAGAAGACAACTGCATGGAAGGCGATCCATGCCCAGATGGCGGTTTCCACGATCGCTCCTTGGTTCTACGATGGCGGGACGCACAGCCGTGCGTCCCTACAACAGGGTTACACATCGATGCGGTCGTCTTCGACGATCTGTTGCGGGAACCGCACCTGCGCTCGCATCCAACCGGCGGCTTCGTCACGGATCAAATTGAATGACCCATCCAGATCACTCTTGACCAGCGTTTCGATAATTTGCAAGCCCAACCCACTGCTGGGGCGCGGCGGCGGCGGCGGATGGCACGGGCCGTCATCGCGCACTTCCATAAATATCAGCCCTTGCTCAAGCACCGCTTCGACCTCGATCCGGCCACCTTCGGCAGCGAGGCCATGCGTCAACGCATTATCAATCAATTCGTTAATGACTAACGCCAATATGGTCGCATCGCGTGAGCCAATCCGCACCTCATCGCCAAGGATGACAAACTCAACCCGGACATCAGACTCGATCAGCGGGGTCTGGACGTTCTCGATCACTTGCCGGGCGACGGCGCCGACCGTCGTCACGCCGATATCATCACGCGATAGCAAATTGTGAATGGCGGCAATGGCTTGAATACGGGCCGCGCTCTCACGCAACGCTTTCGCGCCGGGACTGGCGGGGTCAAGCCGGCGCAACTGCATCGACAACAGTGCAGCGATCGTTTGCAGATTATTGCGCACGCGGTGGTGCATCTCTTTGAGCAGGGCCGACTTGACCCGCAACGCGCGCAGGCTCTCTTCGTAGAGGCGGGCATTTTCGATGGCGATCGCCGCTTCGTCAGCAAAGGTATTGAGGAGGCGAACCTGCTCATAATCAAACAAGTGCGGTTCGCTGCGGTAGAGACAGATACCGCCGATCGTGCGGCCACGGGCGCGCAACGGCATGCAGAAGAGCGAATGGAAGTTCTCGCGGCGGGCCACCTCAGGCAACTGCGGAAAGCGCGCATCTTGATAGGCATTCATCACGGCCAGCGGACGGCCATCGCGCACAGTCTGAATAATCAGGTCACGCACGCCATCGCCTTCGCCGCCATAACTGGCCACCAACTTCAGATTGCCATCTTCGCCAACTTGAAAGATGGTCGCCCGATCAACCTTCGACAAATCGACCGCCTTTTCAGCGATCAGATTCAACACATCGTGCAAACCGATCTGCTCGGCGATTGATTTTGAGACCTGTTGAAGCGTGGTTAACTCACGCAACTTCTGATGCAGGCGTTCATCGGTTTGCTGGTAGAGCTGGGCATTGGCGATGAAGAAAGCCAATTCGCCGGCAGCCATCTCGACAAACGAAATCTCTTCTTGGGTAAAATCGCGTGGTGCGATCGTCTGCACCGTTATCACGCCTTGCAGCTTATCGGCGCTAAACTGGAACCGCTCAGCCGAGAAGAGCACGATCGGCACCGCCAGCATCGAGCGAAAAATCTCTTCGCCGAGTTGCGGCTCGCGGTGGTAGCGCGGATCTTTATAGACATCGCTCACCGAGACCGGATAACCGAGTTGGGCCGCCCAGCCAGTCACTCCCTCACCTAGACGGGCCACCACCTGCCCGACCGCCGCCCGGTTGAGGCCATGGGTCGCGCGTAAGACCAGATCATCGCGGTGCTTGTCGTAGAGATAGATCGAACAGACCTCGACGTTCATCACGCGCGCTACCGTCTCAACCACGGTTTGCAGCGAGGTATCGAGGTCGAGAGTCGAATTGGCGGCGGAAATAATCCGGTGAAGACCATCGAGCTGGTCGGCGCGTTCGACCAGCCGCGCCTCCCATTCGCGGGTGCGCTGTTCTTCTTGGGCCGCGCCAAACGCGAGCAACAATTCGCTGACCACCACCCCTTGCGGCATTGGCAAGCGGGCGGAGAGGTGCAATCCTAGCTCGGTCAGCACCTCGGCCAAACCGCCGCAGGCATGCCACTCGGTACCGATCTGCCGCAACAAGCTTAGGCGCATCGCCGGATCAGACTGGTGTTCTAGCGCATCGATCAACATGCCGATCGACGGAATTGTCTCGCGCAACGCGCCGATCAGATCAGGCGGTTGCGATGTCAGCACCTCATACATAGGCAGGCTAGTTGCGCTCATAGGCCACCCTCAACGAATGTTTGGGTCAATTATACCCCGTCGCGCAAGGATGATCAGCGCCAGCGCGTGAGAATCTTCTCGCGCTGAAAGGCTTGGGTTGCCAACCAGAGCAAACCTACCGCAACCAATGCCAACACCAGCGAGAAGAGCAGCGCCACTGCCGGATCGAGCACAAACAGCCCCAGCATCTGGCCGAAGAAGAGCAACATCACCGGCACAATCAGCACGCCGGCGATCTGCTGCGCGCTGCGTGGATCGTTTACCCGCGCCGAGACCATCACCGTCAGCGCAACGGAAATGAGGGCCAGCAGCGGGCTGGCTGACAGCAACATGACGATCCACCCCGGATGCAACACCAACCCCGGCACTACCGGATCGATGGCGACGAAGCCTAAACCGGCGGCAAAGAGCAGTGCGCACAGCCATGTCAAGGCGATACCGGGAATAATCGCCGCCAACACCTTGCCCAGCAACAAATCGCCGACCGAAATCGGCGCCGCCAGCAGCGGCTCAAGCGTGCGGCGATTCTTCTCGCCGACGATGCTGTACGACGCGAGCACATTGGGAATCACCATCGGCAACAGCAAAAAGAGGGTCGAAAACTGGCGGCCAAAGATCACTTGGGCTAAGGCTTCGAGACCGAGACCGGCCAACGCCGGATCGATCGCCGCAGCCGGGATCTCGGCGGTATCAGGATCACTGACCAACCCCATCGCGAAGATTAAGCCGAGGGCAAAGAGCGGCAAGATCAGCGGCGGCACAAAGGTGCTGAACAGCAACCCGCGCGAACGACGCAGCTCCAGCCACTCTTTGCGGATCAAGACGGTGATGCGATCCCAATGGAGCATAGCGATTCTCGCTCTCTAT
Source organism: Chloroflexus sp. (assembly GCF_034435895.1). GTDB lineage: Bacteria > Chloroflexota > Chloroflexia > Chloroflexales > Chloroflexaceae > Chloroflexus. The sequence goes on along the minus strand of NZ_DAOTWH010000198.1, from coordinate 31,146 downwards.
ACTATGGCAGCATGCCATGGAGTGGGGCAGTTTAACTGCCGCATTCCACACGTGCAAGCGACCACCTCATCTGTCCAACGTTTAGCTGGCGCCGTCTACCGTGACCGCCTCTTGCATCAGCTCGAGGTAGACCGTCTCGAGCGAGGGGGTAAACGGTTCGAGATAGCAGATATCGGCGCCGGCAGCGACCAACGCGTGCACCAGCGCCGGATTATGCTGGTCAGGATTGGCGATCCGCACCAACAACACCCGCTCCTCGGCATCAACGCCGGACACAAACGGCAACTGCTGCACCAACGGCGCCAGCGGCGCCGCAGGGCCGGCTAGCACGATCCGCACGCTCTGGCCAAACAGGCGGGCGCGGAGGTTGGCCGGCGTATCGAGCGAGATCAAACGGGTACGGAAGACGCCGATCAGATCGCACAACTCATCAGCCTCGGCCAGATTATGGGTGGTGAGAAAGATCGTGCGCCCGCCGGCGCGCAGCGTCTTGATCACATCACGCACCGCCCGCGCCGCAGCCGGATCGAGACCGGCGGTCGGCTCATCAAGAAAGACCACCGGCGGATCGTGGAGCAAGGCCCGCGCGATCGCCAACTTCTGGCGCATGCCTTTAGAAAAACCGCCAACCGGATCGTTGCGCCGTTCCCACAATGCAAACAGCCGCAGATAGTGGGCAGCGCGCTCGGCGGCTTGCGTTGCCGAGAGACCATAGAGCCGGGCGAAAAATATCAGATTTTCGAGCGCGCTGAGGGTATCGTACAAGCCGGGAGTTTCGGTCAAGATACCGGTCGCGGCCCGCACCGCGGCGGCTTGAGTTTGCACATCAAACCCGGCCACGCAGGCAGTGCCGCTCGATGGCGCAATCAAGGCGCACAACATACGCACCGTCGTCGTCTTGCCGGCGCCGTTGGGACCAAGAAACCCAAAGATTGTCCCCGCTGGAATTGCCAGATCGAGATCGGCAACCGCCACCAGACGATCAAAGTGGCGGGAGAGACGGTGGCATTCAATGGCATTCATAGCATTCTCGTGATCAGATCGCGACAGCGGCTGGCGGAGCAGGCAACAGACGCTACAGGATTGCAAGCCGTGTTTACCTTAAAAATATTATGACAAGTTGAAACCGCGGACAAGAAGGCGCGTTACTTACGAAGCGCGTTGGCGCTGGTTGATCGGTTACTGGTAGCAATCTTGTTAGAGGATTGCTGCGGGCCTGACGTAACCGCGCCATGACATAGTACCACAAGCGATGGCGTTGGCGCAGCGGAAAGCCAGCCATGCTGAGCTTAAAACTACGATGCCCCACGCGGCGAAGCAATCTCATGCGAGCGCGGGAGGTACCCGCGCAGCGGCTATATCTCGCTACAGCGGAAGATTGCTGCGGTCGGGCGGCCCCTCGCTGCGCTGGGGCCGCCCGACCGCGCCATGACAGATGCGGGCGCACCCCGTTCCCCCGTTGTCATTGCGAGCCGAGCGCAGCGAGGCGAAGCAATCCCCTGCAAGCACGGGAGCTACCCGCGCAGCGGCTATATTTCGCTGCAGCAGGAGATTGCTGCGGGCGCTCTGCGCCCGCGCAATGACAAGAGGGCAATACTGGCCCCCACCCCGTGCCCTTCCCCCACCGGGGTTCAAGAGCAGACAGAACATCTGATCCGGTACCCAGCCCTCAAGGGCTGGGCTACAGTTTACGAATCCCGCTGCGCGGGCTGATGCCCCCACCCCTTGCCCCTCCCCCGCCGGGGGAGGGGTGGATCGCTCCCGCTCCCTTCGGGGAAGAGATGAGCACCGCTCCTCGATGTCCCACTCGCAACACACATCACAAAGTATCGCATGCAAAGATTCCTGAGTTCTCTATAATAGCGAGTGCAGGGGCAACTGTTTGATAATGGAGGGTGTATGGCGCGGCAAGATTTAGCCAGTCTGATCCGGAACATTCCCGACTTTCCGATCCCCGGCATTCAGTTCAAAGATATTACGACCCTGATCGGCAACGGGCCGGCGTTTAGCGAAGTGATCGACCGGTTGCACGAACGGTACCGCGACCAACAGATCGACGCCGTGGTTGGCATCGAGTCGCGCGGGTTCATCTTTAGTGCGCCGCTCGCCTATCGGCTTGGCGTCGGGCTCGTGCCGATTCGTAAGCCGGGCAAACTACCGGCAGCGACCTACCAGATCGAATACCAACTGGAGTACGGGACAAACAAGTTAGAGATTCACCGCGACGCCTTCCAGCCGGGGGCGCGGGTGCTGGTGATTGATGATCTGCTGGCGACGGGAGGCACCATTGCGGCGGCGTGCGATTTGATCGGGATGGCCGGCGGGCAGGTGGCCGAATTAGCCTTTGTGATTGAACTGACGTTCCTCAACGGGCGGGAGCGATTGCGCAATCATAACATCTTCTCACTGATTCAATTTTAAGCGCCCTTGGTGCGAAAGCGCGGCGGCAGACAAAGCGCTTGCCGCTGCGCTTTCAGCGCAACAGTTTGCGGTGATCTTGACATACGTGTTATACTAGACCCAAATCCCGGATGCAAGATGATCGTAGCGCTCCGTGACTCCTGCGCCGCTGGCGCTGCGACAATTTCCCCATTTTCACATCGCCGAGCAGGCATCGCGCTCATTACCGGCTCTCGTTGTATGCTGGTTCAATACACAACAAAGTAAGCTCGTTTCTGCATGCTTATGAATACCGCCCGATCCAACCGGCCAAAGGATCTGGCGCGTGTGAGTGAATTCAGTCTTGTTTCCCTTCTTTCTTGCTGTTCCAAGGAGTACGTATCGTGATGACGGTGGCCGAACTAGAAAACAAAACGCTCGCGGATTTGCGCGAGATGGCGCGTAAACTTGACATCTCAGGGGTTAGCGCCCTCAAAAAACGTGAATTGATCGACAAATTACTGCATGCGCAAACGATCGAACAATCGGTTGATCCCGACACCATTTACAGTGACGGTATTTTAGATATTATGCCGGAAGGGTTTGGCTTTTTGCGCGGCAATCGAATGCTCTCCAGCCCCGAAGATGTGTATGTGTCGCAATCGCAGATTCGCCGGTTTGCCTTGCGCAGCGGCGACCGGATCTGGGGGCAGATTCGCCCGCCGAAAGAGAGTGAGCGGTATTATTCGCTCTTGCGAGTCGAAAAGATTAACGACCTCGACCCCGAAACGGCGCGCAACCGGCCCTTCTTTGATCAACTGACCCCGATCTTTCCTAACGAACAGATCAAGTTAGAGACAGAGCCAAACCTCTTGCATACGCGGCTGGTCGATCTGATTGCCCCGATCGGGCGCGGCCAACGCGGCTTGATCGTCTCGCCACCCAAAGCCGGCAAGACGATGCTGCTCAAAGCGATTGCCAATGGCATTACCAGCAATTACCCAGACATTCACTTGATGGTGCTGCTGATTGGTGAGCGGCCCGAAGAGGTGACTGATATGCGCCGTTCGGTGCGCGGCGAGGTCATCTCTTCGACCTTTGACGAGCCGGTCGAAAATCATACCAAAGTCGCCGAAATGACGCTTGAGCGAGCCAAGCGGCTGGTTGAGATCGGGTATGATGTGGTGATCCTGATGGACTCGATCACCCGGCTGGCCCGCGCCTACAACGTGGCCATGCCGCCGAGTGGGCGCACTCTCTCAGGCGGGATCGATCCGGTGGCGCTCTACCCGCCCAAACGCTTCTTTGGCGCGGCGCGCAATATCGAAAACGGCGGTTCGCTTACGATTATCGCCACGTGCTTGATCGATACCGGCTCGCGCATGGATGATGTGATTTACGAAGAATTCAAAGGCACCGGCAATATGGAGCTGCACCTCGATCGCAAACTGGCTGAAAAGCGCATCTTCCCTGCGATTGATATTCAACGTTCGAGCACCCGCCGCGAGGATCTCCTGCTTAGCCCAGAGACGCTCCGTCAGGTGTGGACGCTGCGCCGCATGGTGAGCATGCTCGGCGACAACGAGGGTACCGAGCTGATGCTAACCCGGATGGCGAAGACCAAATCGAACGCCGAATTTCTGCAAACCTTGAACAAGAGTTGAAACGTTTGAGGCAGGCAGTGCGTAAATTGTTGCGTCTGATGTCGAACCCGCCGCAGCTGTAGGAGGCCTCGGTATGAATTGTCCGCAATGTGGCTCACCTGTTGCTCCCGGAACACGTTTTTGCACGAATTGCGGGTATCCCTTGGCGCCGGCTACGCCAACGCCGCCACCCGTACCACCCACCCCAGCCTCGCTGATCCCGCCGTCAGGTGATGCTGCGAGTATGGCCGATGTGTACGATGGCCGTCCCGGTGAACGGCTCGATCTGCCCGAACCGCCAGTCGCAGGCACCGGCGTTGGCGCCAGCGGTCTCCGCTTCAAGATCATCGGCACGACGATGCAGGCGGTCATTCTGGAGGTGCCTGCCGGCCAGACCGTCTTTTCGGAACGCGGTGGTATGAGCTGGATGAGCGCCAACGTCCAAATGCAGACCAACATGGAAGGCGGCTTGGGCGGGGCATTTAAGCGGATGTTCTCAGGCGAGTCGATCTTTATGGCCAACTTCACACCGCAAGGCGGGCCGGGGATCATCGGCTTCTCGGCTGAGCTGCCGGGCAAGATCATCCCGCTCAATCTTGGGCCGGGGCAGGTGATGATCTGCCAAAAGGACTCCTTTATGTGCGCTGAGCGCAGCGTCTCGCTCGATATTCACTTTCGCCGCAAACTCGGCGCCGGCTTCTTCGGCGGCGAAGGCTTTATTATGCAAAAGCTAACCGGGCCGGGGCTGGCGTTTGTCGAGCTGGATGGCGATATTATCGAGTATACGTTGGAAGCCAACCAGATGCTGAAGGTAGACACCGGCCACGTCGCAATGTACGAGCCAACCGTCCAGTTTGATGTCGAGATGGTGCGCGGCTTCAAGAACATCCTTTTCGGCGGTGAAGGGTTGTTCTTGACGACCTTGCGCGGGCCGGGGCGAGTCTGGCTGCAAACGATGCCAGCAATGAATTTGGCCAAGAAGCTCGCCAAATACTTGCCGAGCACCGGCGGATCGAGCAGTTCGAGCGGGATCAATTTTGGCAGCTTGTTTACGGGCGAATAGGAGAGCCGAGCGGCGCGCTAGCTATCCGTGAAAAGCTTTGGGGCAGAGCATGCTCTGCCCCTCTACGACTGCTCATCGTAACCAACCGCTAGACACAAACAGCCCGCCAAGAGCAGGCTGTATGAGTATCCTCCCGGCTGGCTGAGCGAGCAAGGGCTAGACGAGATTGACCAACTCGTTCGCCGTGCGTCGCATATCGAGGAACACCAGACCGAGCTTGGCCCGGCTTTGCGCCAGCGCAGTCAATACCGCTTCCTCACCGATAGCCATTAGGATGACGTACCCTTCTTCACCACGCACAAAGACCTGATCGAGCTGCCCGCGTTTTAATTCGCTGGCAATTCGCTCACCGAGCGAGAGCATGGCGGCGCTCATCGCCGAGACGCGATCTTCTTCGACATCTGCCGGCAGCGCCGAAGCCATGATGAGGCCATCGACGCTCACTACGGCGGAGGCCTCAATATCGGGCGTGTTCATCGATAGGGCCTTTAGATGCCGCACCATCTCTTCGGTTCTGCTTGCCATTCATATCCTCCTTAGAGGCCGTCAGCCAGTTCGGGACAAAGACGAAACCGTGTGGGCCTTGATACTGACTAGTGCAGAACTACCTTTACGACGGCCTACACGTCGCTTATTCTACTACATCTTTGCAAGCGCAGCAACTAGGTTTGCCGGCTTTTTGCCCATTGAGCGTTTGGTAGACCGTGGACATTGCTGTCATTGTAAGGGGTTTTGCGCTGTTGGTCAACTCGGTTACGGCGGCGCAAACCGGCTGCGGAGGATCTCATCGGCGGTAGTCACGGCCTGTTCCGGAGTGAGCAGGCCGCGCACGGCGCTAAGGTGCATATCAACCAGCGTCGTCCAGACCACTTCATTTGCGAGCCGGTCGGCCGGCATTGGCAAGCCTTGCTGAGCCTGTACGCGAAAAGCGCGGGCCGCCGCCAACTGCACCCGATCATCGAGGTCGGTGTCACTGAGCTGAAGGGCCAGTTGGGTGGGTTGGCGACCGGCAGCCAACAAGGAGCGCTGGCTACTGACCTCGATCATAAACCGCATAAACGCTTGCGCGGCAGCTTGTTCGGCCTGATCGGTCAAACGGGCATTGACCACGATCACATCAGCCTGCACATACGGTTGCGGCGGGCGATCGGTAGCGTTCAGCTTCGGCAGCGGCGTCACGCCAAGCTGGTCGTTCCAGATCGCGCGATACTCGGCTTGGGCATGGGACCAATCGATGGTCATAATCGCCTCACGAGCTTGCAAGACCCGATCAACCACGACGCCGTCGAGCGTTGCCAGCACGCGCTCATCGCGGTAGAGTTCGCTCAACCATGCCAACCACCGCTCGGCGCCGGCCCGCCCGCTTTCACCTAACACTACGGCGCCATTCTCGTCAAACACCCGGCCACCAAAGGCATACAAGTAGCCGATGGTTCGATCAAGGGCAAGATTATAGGCAAACCCCCACACCGGCGGCGTTCGCTCGCGATCGGTGAGCGCCCGTCCGGTTAGCAGTAGCTCTTCGACGCTACCCGGCGGTTGGAGCACGTTGGCGCGGTTGTAGTACAAGGCCAACGTATCAAAACTGATCGGCAGGCCGAACAGCGCGGGCTGATCGCCGACGGTCACGCGAGCCGCGCCGGCAGCGGCGGGAATCAGACTATTCAATTCGCTGGCTGATATCAGGTCATCGAGCGGGCGCAGCGCACCTGCACTCACGAGCATACCGAGCGTATGGCTCTGGACGATCGCGAGATGCGGGCCGCCACCCTCATTCACTGCCGTGGCCACGTCCATCGGCAGCGACACCGCTGGTCGCGCTTGCACAATAATCTGCCATTGCGGATACGTCTGATTAAACTGATCAACGAGGGTTTGCAAAACACGGCCTTCGGCTGCCGGCCACGCATGCCAGAGGCGCAGTATGACGCGGTCGGATCGATTGGGTGGTGCGCTGGCCGGCGGCGCGGAACATGAGATAAATACCAGCAGCCAGAGCAGCAGCAAGCGGCGAAACAAAAACTGGCAACGCACATCATCCTCGCTTGATCAGCCGGGCTGTTTCATTATAGCAGGATGCGTGCGGGGATTGAGGATGGCCGCAAAGAAACGTAATCAGCGCAAAGGAAGCGCTTATCAGCCTTACGCCCGATTGACAGAATTACCAACACCCGCTACAGTAACAGTTCAGCCATCAACCAGAGGAGGTGTGATGATGCGCGTCGGGCTTGACTTTGGCACCACCAACTCAAGCGCTGCGGTCTACGATGGTCACAACCTGCGCTTGCTTGACCTTGACCCGGTGAATGTGCAACCGGCGATTCTGCGCTCGACGCTGTTTATCACCCGCGAGGGCGTGCCGTTCATTGGCCGCGAGGCGATTAACCGCTTTACCGAAGGCAATGTCGGGCGCGAGATTGAATACGTTTGGAAATACATTGGCGACGCCGAATTGACCTTCGCCGAAAGCGGCACAGTGACGCAGGCGCTGTACGTCAAAGTTGACGCCAACGCGCCGGGTCGGTTGTTTCAGTCGCTCAAAAGCAGTCTGCGCGACCGCAGCTTCCAGAAAACCAACGTCTTTGGCGTCTATTACACGTTGGAAGAGTTGATTGCCCTCGTCTTGCGTATGATCATCGAGCGGATCGAGCAGCAGCTCGGCCAGCCAGTCAGCCATCTGGTGATCGGGCGACCGGTGCATTACGCGAGCGACCCGGCCAGCGATGCACTCGCCTTCCAGCGGATGCAAGCGGCCTGCCGGCTGGCCGGGATCAGATCGTTCAGCTTTTTGGAAGAACCAACGGCGGCGGCGCTGTCGTATGCCCGCACCAACCAGCGCGAGCAACGGGCGCTGGTGTTTGACTTTGGCGGCGGTACGCTCGACATCACGATTATGGAACTAGACAAGCGCGGACGGCCTACCTTCTTGGCGACCGACGGCGTGCCGGTCGGCGGTGATCTGCTCGACCGCCGGATCGTGATGGGCCGGTTGCTGCGTCACTTCGGCGAAGGCGCAACGCTAGGAGCGCGCCGGTTGCCGTTTCCGAACCACGTGCTCGAACATTTGAGCGAGTGGCAGGCAATTATTGACCTGACGCAGCCTAAATATCTGGCGATTATTGATGAAGCGGCAGCGATTAGCGACCGTCCGCGTGAATTGCAGGCGCTGCGCACATTGGTGCGCAAGAACTACGGTCTGCCGATGTACGAGGCGGTGGAACGCACGAAAGTGGCGCTATCACAAGCTGAACGAGCGACATTCACGCTCGATATGGGCGAGATCACGGTGCGCGACGAGATCCCGCGCTGGGACTTCGAGCGGCTGATTGGCCCCGACATACGCGCGGTCGAAGCCTGCATTGATCGAGCTTTGAAGACAGCCGGATTGCGACCTGAGCAGATCGATGTCGTGCTGCGCACCGGCGGCAGTTCACGTGTACCGCGCTTCGTGCGGATGCTGAGCGAGAAGTTCGGCGCTGACAAGCTGCAAGAGATGGATGTCTTTACCAGCGTCGCGGCGGGGTTAGCGATTCAAGCGGTCAACGAATGGGATAACGAATGAACGAATGGGAAGGTGTTGATCTCGTAAAGTTGACCGGCGGTGTGGTTCGTCATTGGCCGGCAAGGCGCAATAGCCGCACTGCCCGCCGGCTGGCGCGTCACTGAACGGCACAGCGCAATAGCCACACCGCCGAGTAGCGCTACAGAGCTTGCCCGTTATCGCAAGCCGTACTGATTACAATGCACATTAGGTACGGTTACACCATCGTTACACCCTCTGGATATAGTGGGCGCAGTGATAACCCAACCCGAAGGGATTGCAGTATGGATGCCATGCCTCCCAACGATGCGTCCGCCTACTTATTCCAATGGCCGTTTGGCGCCGCCGGTTTTGACGAGATTGTCCGCTCGCCTGAAATCTTCTCCTCTCATCTCAACTCTCAACGCATCGCTCGCTGCCAATCTTAATCGCCGGCTGACGAGCATGGGCATTGGCGACGGCAGCACAATGCTCGTGCAAGCGGTCGAATTTAATGCGAGCAAGGGTTCTTATACCGTCGTCTTTTCGCCAGAAGGCCAACGCATACTGTCGCTTGGCAAAGCGACCCTGATGGGCAACGGCCAGTGCCCAATGCTCGTTGATGTGTAGGGTCGGATCGTGGAAATAGGCCGTATTTCCCAGCATTCCGTGCGGGTGGTGGCATCTCTGGCCATTGTACCAGTCGCAGCAGCGCATATTATCGCCATCGGCGATCTCGTCCAGCGGATCGAAAAGATCCGCCAAGGGGTGAACTGGCTTATGATGATGCGCCAGATCGATACAATGGGCCAGATTTGAGCGCATCTTTTATGCGGCGCGTGAACTCTGCACGCGACCGATCGATCAAGCGGCGCGGTATGGAACTGTGGCGGATGCGGCAAGAGCTGCGCGAGCTGCGCGCGGCGTTGCGCCGGGAATGGCAAGCCAAACTTGAACAGATAAAGGTGGAACCGCTCTGGGTTGATCAATTGCCACCCGATTTCGCCGAGTGGATCGCGCGGAATCCGTTGATCCCGCAACAATACAAGGAAACGCTGCGCAACGGCGGCAAACTGCCTCCCGACATTGTCGAGTGGATCTTGCGGAATCCGTTGAATTCGGATGATGTATAATAACGCGCTCGCCCAAGAACAGAAGAAGGCAACCCAAGCGCTCGATCAGACGTTGGTCTACCCGATGCTGATCGAACTGGGATGGCGGCTGGAGCATGTACTGGCTATTGCCAGCCAGACCGCGCAAGAGTTTTGGGGTCGATCAGCAATGAGGTGGATGACGTTGCGAAGATTGTGCAAGCCATCGCCGAAAAAGGGCAGCGGGTTAAATTGCAGTATTGGCTCGTCGAGCCGTATAACGAGCTGGTTGAGCGTTATCGCCAGCCCAGTAGTTCGGCGCTGCCCAGTCCATTGCCGGCGTAGCAGTTGTTATCCGCCTTCCCACTTCAGCGGGAGTGATGCACGCAGGCATATCATTCGCTGAAGGGGGAGATTGCTGCGGGCGCTGATGCGCCCTCGCAAGGACATATCCCTCTTCGCGTCCTCGGCGGTAAAAAACCTCTCTACCGCTGGGTTAGGCCCCCACCCCCGGCCCCTCCCCCGCTGGGGGAGGGGAAGCGACACCGTTCAGGTAGCCCGTTCCGCTAAAGCAGGAGATTGCTGCGGGCGCTGACGCGCCCTCGCAAGGACAAAAGGGCGGCAGCGCCACTACCGGTTGTCGTTGCGAGCGGAGCGTAGCGAAGCGAAGCAATCCCCCGCGAGCACGCGAGCGGAACCTTTCTGCCGAAGGGGGAGATTGCTGCGGGCGCTGACGCGCCCTCGCAAGGACATATTCCTCTCCGCGTCCTCGGCGGTAAAAAAGCCACGAAAAGACACAAGAATCATAAATTTGTGCCTTTTGCGTCTCTTTGCGGCTATTCGGCCCAATACCCTCATCCCCTTCCCCGCTCCCACTGGCGCGGGCATGGGGCAATCGCTGCCTTCCATATCTTGAAAGCCCTGTAAGCCCTCGCCCCACAACGTAACACCACCGGTTATAATAGGCGCGAAGTTTCTTCTGCGGAGCGCCTATGCCGTTTCAACAGCAACTTGACGAAGCGATTGAGGTGTTGCAGGCCAGTGCAGCCCTCGTTCCAGCAATCGATGAGATCACTACGCTGGCAGCGGATGCGTTGCTAGCGGGGCACACGCTTTACACCGCGGGGAATGGCGGCAGCGCTGCCGATGCGTTGCATTTGGCGGAAGAGCTGATTGGCCGCTACCGCGGCAATCGCCGTCCGCTGCCGGCGATCTGTCTCAACGCCGATATTGGCGCGCTGACGTGCATTGCCAACGATTTTGGCTATGATGAGGTGTTCGCTCGCCAGCTCGCCGCGCTGGGCAAACCGGGCGATGTGTTGGTGGTGTTTAGCACGAGCGGTCATTCACCCAACATTCTCAATGTGTTGCGCACAGCACGCACCAAAGGCGTGATCAGCATCGCGCTGCTCGGCAAAGATGGCGGCACGGCCCGCGCGTTAGCCGATCACGCGCTGATTGTGCCGAGCAATAATACTGCCCGCATTCAAGAGGCGCATACGCTCATTCTGCATGCTATTTGCGAAGAGGTTGAGCAACGGTTAGCGAACGCCATCGATGGAGTAATGGCGTAGAGCAAAACCTCGGAAAATGATATGATCGCTTGTTCCGCACCAGTACCAAAGAGGGAGTTATGAACCGTATCCTTGTCACTGAGAAGATCGCCGCCGAAGGTCTGAACGTTTTGCGCCAAGCCGGTACAGTCGATGTCCGGCTGGATCTCGACAAACCAACATTGTTGTCGATCATTGGCGAATACGACGCGCTAGTCGTGCGTTCGGCGACGAAGGTCACTGCCGAGGTGATCGCTGCCGGCGAGCGACTGCGGGTGATCGGACGGGCCGGCACCGGCGTCGATAATATCGATGTCGAAGCGGCTACCCGGCGCGGTATTATTGTGGTCAACGCGCCGGCATCAAACAATGTCGCCGTCGCTGAGCTGACGATCGGTTTGCTGCTCTGCCTTGCCCGTCGCATCCCGCAGGCGCATGCTTCGGTGCAGAGCGGGCGGTGGGCGCGCAACGATTTTATCGGTTGGGAGGTGCGCGGCAAAACGCTTGGCCTCGTCGGGTTGGGACGGATTGGTTCGGAGGTGGCGCGGCGAGCGCGGGCGATGGAGATGGAGGTGATCGCCTATGACCCGGTGGTCTCGTTCGACCGCGCCGAGCAGTTGGGAGTGGCGCTGGTGACGCTCGATGAGCTGGTGCAGTGCAGCGATGTGATTTCGCTGCACGTGCCGTTGATCGAAAGCACCCGCAACTTGTTCGACCGCGAGCGGATCATGCAGATGAAGCGCGGCGCGTATTTGATCAACGCTAGCCGCGGCGGGATTGTTAATGAAGCAGCGCTGGTTGAAGCGCTCAACGATGGTCATCTAGCCGGCGCGGCGCTCGATGTCTATGCCCAAGAGCCGCCACCCGCCGATAGCCCACTGATTGGTCACCCCAAGGTGATTACCGTCCCGCACATTGGCGCTTCGACTGCCGAAGCGCAACTGAGCGCCGGCACCGAGATGGCCGAAGGCGTGGTGACGGCGTTAACTGGCGGCACGCCGCGCTATGCGGTGAATGCGCCGTTTGTGGCGCCGGAGGCGTGGAACGTGTTGCAGCCGTACCTCAATCTGGGCCGGCTGCTCGGCACGCTGGTGATGCAACTGGTGAAAGACCCGGTGCGCAGCTACGATCTCGAACTGGGTGGCGAGCTGGCCGAGATGGACACCCAACCGGTGCGGCTGGCGGTGTTGCAAGGTTTGCTGGCGGCCAGCAGCGTCGAGCGGATCACACCGGTGAACGCGCCGATTATTGCCCGCGAGCGCGGCCTGCGCATGACCGAACGGGTCAGCCCGGAAGCCGAGAACTACGCCGGTTTGATCACGCTGCACGTGCAGACGGCGGAACGCAGCCGCACCTTTAGCGGCACGGTGCTGCGGGGGGAACCGCACATTGTGCAAATGGACGGCTACTTCGTCGATTTTGTGCCGCAGGGATCGCTCTTGATTACCTACCACCACGATCAGCCGGGGATGATTGGTAAGGTCGGGCAACTGCTCGGCGCAGCGGATGTCAACATTTCGGGCATGTACGTTGGCCGGCGCGCCCCTCGCGAACAAGCGGTGATGGTCTTGACGCTCGACGAGCCGGCTCCGCCGCAGGTGATGGAGCAAGTGGCAGCGATTCCGGGGATCGATGCGGCGTTTAGCGTGACGTTGTAGCAAGGGTTCCTCTCACCCTCTTGCCCCCTCTCTCACCTGACGGCGGGAGAGGGGGACATTCTTTCTAACTGTCACCACGCAGCGATGCGCCGGCCCCGCGTAAGTCACAGCGTAGGCAACCATAAAAGAAATAGGGCGAGGTTAAACCTCGCCCCAACAAGCGTGACCGTTTGTGCCTTACGCCGCGCTCTCGGCCTCGGCCAACTTCTTGGCCGGCGCTGACAGCAGGCGGCGATCCAGCCGGAACATCGTCACGATGCCGAGCGCCTGCACCGCAGCTAGCGCCGCCAGCAAGACGAAGTAGACCGGCGAGAACTTCTCAACCAACCCGTTCTGCACCAGACCGACGTGCAGGAAGAACATCCCGAACACGAACAAGCCAACTGCCGGGCAGATCAGACCGTATGAACCGGGGCTGCGCGACGGGCCGCTCAGATAGGTGCGGAAGTAGCCAACCCGCTGCAACACCGACCAGCCGAACAGACCGACCAACATTTGCAGGCTGAAGAAGACCGCCGTGATCAGCAGACGATGCGCTGGCTCGATGTGCAGCTCAAAGCCGTTGTGCAGGCCGTGGCTAATGCGCAAGAAGGCAATCCCGATCAGGGTCAGCAGCGGGATCGGCATCCACAAGCTCGGCCCAGCCTCAACCGCCAAGCCGCTGGTCAACATTGCCCGCGTCCCCAACACCAGCAACACCAACCCTAAGACAATCGCCGTCGAGATGAAGAAGATCGAGGCGATCATCGCGATACCGATCGTCAACTTGACCGTGCTCATCGCTGCCGGCGCAGCCAGACCAACGCCGATCATCGCGAAGGCGAAGGCCGCCAACAATTGGGTGAGGTTATTGTTGCGCGTGCAGTCGAAATGACCATTAGCAATGGCGCGACCAAAGATATCGGCAAAGATGCGCAGCGCCAGCGCACCCACTGCCAAGAAGGCCGTCAACGAGAAGGGGAAGAGATATTCAACCACGTTCCACAGGCCGGGCACAAACACTGCCCCGAGAACGAAAAGCACGTTAATCGACATCGCCAAGGTGAGCGGCAACGTCATCAGCATCACCGCGCCGTTGGTCTCGCGCAGTTGCACATACGCGCTGCTGCGGCGGAACTGAGCAAACTCGCTCAGATTCCAGATCAGCGATTGGAAGTGGCGGATAGCGAAGAGCGCAATGCCAGCCATCGCCAACAGCAAGAGCGCTTGCCCGATCAGATCTGACTTCACCCAGAGAGCGGCAATGCTATCGAACGTCACAATGGGCGTCTTCGGATGGGGAACGAGAAAGTTCAACCAGATAAAAAAGGTAATAGCCGTACCGCCATTACCGAGCGCCGCCAAAAAGTAGGTTGGCACATACCGCTCGCCGAGCGTCCGCAATCCCGTCAAACGACCGATCAACTGACTCATGGGCGTGTGACCTCCTCCTTAGACTTGAATATTTTGACCTTTCGCCCATAAGATGCAACGTATGAGGAGGAGGTTACAGGATTCAACAAACAAAATGGGGCAACGCATGCGTCGCCCCGCACTGGTTTGATCACGCTCGTTACCGGCCTTTGGCAGCGGCTAACGAGCGCCGGCCACGGGCAACATGCTGCGGCGCCGGCGCCGCGACCAGCCAGAGCAGCGTTGTCATGATCATGGCTGACAACAGACACCACAGACACGTCGCCCCAATCACAAACGGCTCAAGAAAGGTGAGGTAAAGTGAGAAGAGCGTACCGGCCAGCGCCATCACGACTAACGCTTGCCGAGCAAAGCGGACGTTGACGAAGCGATCAAGCAGCCATGCCACAATGATCGCGAGATAGCCAGCCAAACCAATCAACCCCACCGGAATGCCAAACCAGCGAGCATACAGGCTTTGGTGAACGGCATTGCAATCGCCGACCGGCCCGCAGACCGCACTCTGCTGGTTCAATTCGACGAAGGCTAGATAGCCGGCTAATAATACTCCCACCCCCGCCAACGCCGGGATCCAGCGCGAGCGGGTGACGGGCAACGGACGGTCGAAGGGCCAGCGCAGGCGCGTAACGGCGACAAAGAACGCAATCGCCATACCGGTCAGCACCAGCAACGCGAGCGTATTGGCGAACGGATCGCGGCTGAATGGCGACGATGCCGGTGGCGCGATCGGTGCAGCGCCAGCCTCAAACGTCGTCGTCAACGGCTCGATACCGGGGATGGCTGGCCATGCATTCCCGCCAGCGGCAAGGGCTTGCTCGATCAAACCGGGTAGCCGGATCGAGATCTCATCACTGCCAACCAAATGGGTTTGGCCAAAGAACAGGGCCGGCACGCCTTGCCGGTACGCTGGAACAGCAAAGGTTTGCAACGCCGCGCTGTACAGCGAGTTACCAGAAGGCGTCGAAGCATCAATCGTGAGAATGTGCAACTGGCTGCCGTAGCGGGTCTGCAATGGCGGCAACACCTCATCGAGCACAGTGTGGCAATGCGGGCAAGCAGGCGAATAGAAGAGCACGGCGCGCGCAACCGGCGCTTGTGCAAACGCTGGCGACACGCCGAGCACGGCGATAAACACCAACAGCGCAACCCAACAGCGACGGGAAGCCATGACAACCTCCTTTCAGCACTACGTGCATGGTATTGGTTGCCACGGCTAGCGACTAGCGCAAATCACCCAATGAATAGGTGCGAGTCACGCAACCTAGCCCAACGGCGTATAGATCGAGCCACGCGGCGTCAGTTGGCTGCGGAAGAGAATGGGGCGCTCGCTCTGCCACACTATCGGTTGTGGAACGACCGCGGGCAACGCCGCGCGAAGCGCGCGCAGCTCTGCCGGTGTCGCTTCGGGGCGGGCACGGGCAAGGGTGATGTGAGGGGTAAACGGGCGGGAATCGGTGGGCAACCCAACCGATTGCACAACCTCGGCAAGTGATTGATAGAGGGTTGCTAAACCGGCCAGATCGCCGCTCAGCCCAACCCAAACAACACGCAACGAGCCGGTTAGCGGGAAACAACCTAGCTGGTCGAGACTGAGACGCAAGGCAGGTACGGAGATCGCGCGCATCCCGGCAAGCAACGGTTCGACTAGCCGTTCTGGCGTCTCACCTAAAAAGTGGAGGGTTAGATGCATACCGACCGGGTCGCTCCAGCGCACGGCCCGGCTATGCGCACTGAGGCGCATCTGCACATCGCGCAGCTCACGACGCACCTCGTCCGGCAAGTCAAGCGCGATGAAGAGGCGCATCGTCGGTTCGGAAGTTGGTGATGCCTGAGCCATAGTAATCCGGTGAATCTGCCAGCGAACCCAATGCTATTGTACAACGAAGAGTAACTGCCGGTTGAGCGAGTGCATAACTGAAGACGGTAGATGAAATTGCACGAGAAGATGTTAAATTTCTGCCGTAAGAGTTGACAAGATGCTAAACAATAATCTACAATTTATCCAACATCTTACTTGCAAATATTCACTACTATGCCAACTTTATTACGTATCGGCCCATACCGATTATATTTTTATTCGTATAAATGTGATGATCCTCGCCATATTCATATAGCGTGACAACCTAAGCGCTAAGTTCTGGCTTAATCCGGATGTCAGGTTGGCAGAAAATCGAGGTTACAATCGCAAAGAGTTACGCGATATTGAACGGATCGTTCGTTCACACTTGGAGTTATTACGCTATGAGTGGGACAATTTCTGTCACGATAACCCTACCTAGAATAACGCACGTTTCGATCAGTGATGATACCCTTACGGTTGATTTGGAAGACGGGCGAACTATTTCGGTGCCAATTGCATGGTATCCGCGCTTAGCGTATGGAACACCGGCAGAACGGTCCAACTTCCAGATCAGCAGTGCTTTATGGTATCCATTGGCCGGATCTAGACGAAGATATTGGTATTGAGGGATTATTAGCCGGCAAACGTTCCAAATGAGAGCGCAGCATCGTTCGAGCGCTGGTTACAGCGACGACAGCAAAGCCAATGAACGGCTATCGTTCAATCAACCATTTTGCCGAAAGCAATCCCTTTCTACTCCCCCCTCTCAGCCAACACCTCCCGCCAAACCTCAATCGGCTGCGCGCCAGCCAGCAGCCGGTTGTTGATGAAGAAGACCGGCGTACCAAAAACGCGCAGAGCATGCGCTTCACTCACGTGGTGGGCAATGACGGCTTTGGTCTCGGCGCGCTCGGCGCAGACTCGCAACGCCGCCGCATCGAGGCCAAGCTCGGCGGCGATGGCGTCGATACGGCGCTGCGCGCTGGCCGCGTCGCCTTGCCACGCCTCACCGTTAGCAAAGAGGGCATTGTGCATCTCCCAGTAGCGGCCCTGCTCACCAGCGCAGATCGCCGCCAGCGCGGCCCGCTCGCCTTGCAGGCTAGTGACCGGCAGGTGCTTGACAACGTAGAAGACCTTGCCGGTCTCAACGAATTCTGTAACCAAAGCGGAAAAGGTGAACTGGTGATAACGGCGGCAGAAGGCGCAACCGAAATCGGTGAACTCGACGACGGTCACCGGTGCGGCGGGATCGCCAAGCACGGCGTAGGGTTCGGCGCTGAGGCCAAGCTGGGCCATGCTCGCAGTGAGCACACCGTTCTCGGTGATGGCCGGCGTTGGCGTCGCAGTCAGAGGTGGCGTCGGCAAGGGTGTTTCGCCTAAACGGATGACGCGCGCCGTTGGCGCCGACGCTGCCGGAGGTTCAGGGGTGACGGTCGGCAGGCGCGCAATCGTTGGTGAGGGAGCGGGAATATTCGCCGTTGCTGTGCAGCCGGCAAGGAACATGAGCAAGACGAGGATGAATGCGCAGAGGTGTATTGAGTTCGTTGAGGAACTTCGATAATAAGTCATTGCGCCAACCTTTGTGCTGTGGAGGCAGAATAGCAAGCACAGAGCAGCATACCATACCTCGCCAATGAGCATTTCCGGCGTGCAATGACCAGCGGCAGGCGCCCGCTTGTCATTGCGAGGGAGTGGCGGTACCCTCAGCCCCGCTTGTCATTGCGAGGGAGTGGCAATACCCCGCGCAGCGAGGTGCCGCTCGACCGAAGCAATCTCCCCCTTCGGCGGAAACAGACCCTGAGCGGGTAGCTCCCGTGCTCGCGGGAGATTGCTTCGCCGCGCGAAGCGCGGCTCGCAATGACAATGGGGGAGCGGGGGATTGCTTCGCTGTGCTGCGCTGCGCTCGCAAGGACAGTGGTATGCGGCAGTTGCACTGCCGCATACCATAACTTTTACCCGCTGACCGGTGCAGCGACGAGACCTAGCTCGCGCAGCACTTCGTCCATGTGCTTGACTAGCACGATCTCAAGCTGCTTTTTGGCTTCGGCGGGCACTTCGCGCAGATCGATTTCGTTTTCGGCGGGCAGCAACACTTTGCGCACGCCGGCCCGCTGTGCGGCGAGCAGTTTCTCTTTCACGCCGCCGATCGGCAAGACTTTCCCGCGCAATGTCACTTCGCCGGTCATCGCGATCCGCTTGTCCACTTCGCGTTTGGTCAGCGCCGAGACCAGCGCGCTCGTGATAGTGATGCCGGCTGAGGGGCCATCTTTGGGAACAGCACCGGCAGGCACGTGAATGTGAATGTCACTCTTTTGGAAGAGATCGGCTTCGATGCCCAGCTCAGCAGCGCGCGAACGGGCGTAGGTGAGCGCGGCGCGGGCCGACTCTTTCATCACATCGCCAAGCTGGCCAGTGAGGATCAACTGGCCGTTGCCGGGGATGACGCTCACCTCGACGAAGAGCACATCGCCGCCGGTGGGTGTCCACGCGAGACCGGTGACAACACCAACTTCGTTCTCGCCGAGCAGGGTTTCGCTGCGGAAGCGAGGCGGGCCGAGCAGATCGTCGAGATCGGCAGCGTCGATCTGGGCCGGCAGCTCTTTGCCTTCGGCCAGCCGGGTTGCCATCTTGCGGTACACCGCGCCAATCCGCCGTTCGAGATCCCGCACGCCGGCCTCGTGGGTGTACTCGCGGATGAGCCGTTGCACCGCGGCGGTCGTAAGCTCTGGGCCGCGCGCCGCCATCCCTTGCTCGCTGCGCTGGCGCGGGATGAGATAGCGACGGGCGATTTCGAGTTTCTCGCGCTCGGTGTAGCCAGACAACTCCAGCAGTTCCATGCGGTCGAGCAGCGCCGGCGGGATAATGTCGGCGCGGTTGGCGGTGCAGACAAAGAGCACTTTGCTTAGATCGAATGGCACATCGAGATAGCGATCGACAAAGGCGACGTTCTGCTCAGGGTCGAGCACTTCGAGCAGGGCAGCCGCCGGATCACCCTGAAAGCCGATACTGAGCTTGTCCACTTCATCGAGCAAGATCACCGGATTGTTGCTGCCGGCCCGACTGAGACCCTGAATGATACGACCGGGCAGCGCGCCAATGTAAGTGCGGCGGTGGCCGCGAATTTCAGCTTCGTCACGCACGCCGCCCAACATCACCCGCACAAACTTGCGCTCGAGCGCGCGCGCAATCGACGAGCCGAGGCTCGTCTTACCGACGCCGGGTGGGCCGACAAAGCAGAGAATGGGGCCGCGGGCCTCGCCGCCGGCTCCCTCTTCCTGCCGCAGTTTACGCACCGCCAGATACTCGACAATCCGCTCTTTGATCCGTTCCAGATCGTAGTGATCTTCGTCAAGCACCTGTCGCGCCCGCGCCATGTCGAGGTTGTCCACCGTACTGTTGTGCCACGGCAGATCAAGGATCCAATCGAGATAGGTGCGAGCCACGGTATATTCGGCGGCGCCGGGGGGCATGCGTTCGAGCCGCAATAGCTCGCGTTCAGCCTCTTGGCGTGCTTCGGCAGGCAGGTTGGCCTCTTCTAGCCGCCGGCGCAACTCGGCAATTTCGGCAGCGTGATCATCAGTCTCACCCAACTCGCGCTTGATCGCCTCAAGCTGCTGGCGCAAAACATACTCGCGCTGATTCTTCGCGACCTCTTCCTGCGCCTTGCGCCCGATCATCAGAATTTCGCGCTCGCGATCGAGCAGGCGCAGCACATGCTGCAACCGCTCGGTGACATCGAGCATATCGAGCACCGCCTGCTGGTCGTCGAGGTTGAGGTTGAGATTAGCCGCGATCAGGTCGGCCAGCATGCCGGGATGGGGCGCATTGGCGGCGGCCATCGCCAATTCATCGGGCAGATTCGGGCTCAGATCGACGATCTGCTGGAAGCCGGCCAAGGCGGCCCGCGCCAAACCCGACACCTCCACCGGCACATCAACCGGATCGCGCGAGATACTGACCTGCGCTTGCGGGTAGGGCTTGAGCGACACCCAGTGTTGCACCTTGATGCGGGCCTGCCCTTGCAACAGCAACTGTACCCCACCCTGCGGCATGCGCATCATGCGCACAATCACCGCTGCCGTACCGGTAGCCGCCAGCGCCGCCGGATCAAACTCCTCGCTCGCTTGCGCCCGGCGAAAGACACCAATGGTCTTGGTCGAGAGCGCCACCTCATCAATCAACTTCACCCAAGCGTCGCCACTCACCACTAACGGCAAAAACATGCCGGGGAAGAGCACGGCATTATTGATCGGCAAAACCGGCAAAACTTCGGGTATTTCCGGTGTTGCCGGACGGGGAATAGAGATTGGTTCACTCACGGTCGTTCTCCCTCCAACACCGGAATCACCACCTGCCGCAGCGCGCGCCCGGCGAAGGGCAGGCGAATTTCGAGCAGGCCGTGGATCGAACGGGCGCTGGTCTGTTCGGGATCGATTGGGCGCTCGAACGGCACTTCGATCTGAAACACACCGGCGGCAATCTCCATGCGGTGCAGACGGCGCAACCCCGCTGGCAGCGCTAATTGGCGCGCGCCGGCAATGCGAACAACTTCCGGGGCAGCCTCAATCTGCAACGTAGCCGGATCAACGCCGGCCAGCTCGATCACCAGCACCATCTCACGATCGGTCTCGAAGACGTTCAAAGGCGGCGACCATGGCCGGCTGTCGAACTGGGCATACGGCAACCGACTGCGCAGAATCCGAATGTACGACGAATCGCTCATGGTGTGCTTCCTTTGCGTTTATGGCTCGATCAGGAACGAGCGCTTAAAGAGTTCATACCGGCGTTTGACCTGCCGCACCCGCCAACCCAGCACCAGCAAAACCACGCCAATCGCAATGAAGAACGCCGCGGCGAGGAACGCCAGTAGCTCAGGCCAAATCATCACTGCCACGCCGAGCGCCACCAACGCAATCCCTTGCGAGAGATAAAACCACCAGAGCGCTGAAAGTTCGGCGGTAATATAATCAAATGGGCGAAAATCGATCGAATAGACTGGCATCGCTCCACCTCCTTATCATTCATACCAATCGGCGTCAACCCACGTAGTGACGCGATCGAGCGCGCGCCGGTACGCCAACTCGGCGCGCAAGCGGGCAATTTCGCGTTGCATTGCCAGCATGCGCCGGCGCATGTGCAGCACCAGATCAATCGCATCGAGAGGCACTTCCAGATCGTCGATCAGGCGGCGAATCCGGCGCAATTCATCAAATTCAGCCGCCGGCAACTGCGGGAAGGGATGAATGTACCCGATATCCGCCAAATATTTCAGCACTGGCGCCGGCAAACCTACCACCAGCGCCAATTCTTCTAAGCTCATGCGTCGCACTAACATAGGCGGCATCTCCTTAGGCGAGGCGAAGCACCGCTTCGCCACAACAGTTATCGTAATTCGGCCAATGTCATCGGCAGGGTCTGTTCGCGGCCATCGCGGATGAACGTCACCTGCACGGTTTCACCAACTTGGGTTTCCATTTCCAAATACACCAACAATTCCTGACTGGTGGTAATGGAGCGACCATTGATCGCTACAATCACATCACCCCCAACCGGCAAGTTCCAATTACCCACCCGCACCAATCGGTCAGGGCCGCGCAAATCGGCTTGCGCCGCTAGGCCGCCATTGATGAGTTCGGCGACGAGCAACCCTTGCGTCACCGGCAAGCGCATCCCGGCCCGCTCAAAGAGGGCGGCGCGCTGGGGGGTCAGTTCGATCACGCGCACGCCAAGCGACGGGTGCGGATAACGCCCCTCGCGGATCAAGACCGGCACCACCCGCTGTACTGTGCGCGCCGAGATCGCGAAGCCGATGCCGGCATTGGCCCCACTGGGGCTGAGAATAGCTGAATTGACCCCAATCACCCGTCCCGACAAATCGAGCAGCGGCCCGCCAGAGTTGCCGGGATTGATCGCCACATCCGATTGGATCACCTCGCCGATGAAGCGCTGGTTCGGGCTTTCGATCACCCGGCCCAATGCGCTCACGATCCCAAAGGTCAGCGTTCGCTCTAGCCCAAACGGGTTGCCAAGCGCGAGCACAAATTGGCCACGTAGACCTGCGTCGAGTCGCCGATCGGCAATCCACACAAATGCGCCGGCAATCACGGCCAGCAAGACCACTTCAAGGAACAACACGATCCAACGACCGCGACCGGGTTGTGGCGACATAGAAAACCTCGTTGTTCGATTATCGTAGTGGAGCCGCACGGGCCGTGCGGCTCTACTGGCTGGATACCGTTACGAACGTTTACGGTTGCGAACCAATTCGCGCAACGTGTTCAATTCGGCGTCGGTCAACGGTTCAGGCAACACCAATTTCACCCGCACAAACAGATCGCCACGTTCCGCCGAGTTTTCCAGCCGTGGCATCCCTTTGCCGCGCAGGCGGAAGACCTTATCGGCCTGCGTGCGCGGCGGGATCTTGAGTGTCACCGTGCCATCGATCGTCGGCACGCGCACCTCGCCGCCGACCGCTGCCGTAAAGGCATCAACCTCGATCGTGGTGGTCAAATCATCGCCGTCGCGCTCAAACTGCGGATGCGGTTCGACTTCGACCACCAGATAGAGATCGCCGGCCGGGCCGCCGCCAATACCGGAAGCGCCCTGCCCGCTCAGCCGCACGCGGGTGCCGCTGCGCACGCCACGCGGAATGCGCGCTTCGATCCGCCGGTCACCGACTTGCAGCGAGCGCGTCGTACCCGCAAACGCCTCCTCCAGCGAAACGGTCACTGGCGCTTCGAGGTCGCGCCCGCGCGCCGGACGGCTGGGCCGGCGGAATTGCGGCTGCCCGAAGATCGAGCTGAAGAAGTCAGAGAAGGGACTGTCGGCCCCAAACAGGTCTTCAAGGTCTTCGGGCGAAACGTTATAGGTATACACCTGTTGGCCCGGCGCCGCTTGCCACTGGCTCCAGTTGAAATCGCCGCGCCCGCCGCTGCGTTGCCAGCGCTGATAGTACGAACGCAACTCGTCGTACTTGCGCCGCCGCTCTGGGTCGCTCAGCGCCTGATAGGCTTCGTTTATCTCTTTAAAGCGCTCTTCGGCCTGCTTATCGCCCGGATTGACGTCAGGATGGTATTGCCGCGCCAGTTTGCGGTAGGCTTGTTTAATCGCCTGATCGTCGGCATCAGGGCTTAGGCCCAAGATGGCATAATAATCTTTGAATTCCATAGTATTTCTACCGTATCAGTTTGTGATAGGATTGGCGCAACGATGCGCTGCCCACCGTTGCGCCGCCGAGTCAACCGCTGCGTGCGCCAGCTCACCAGCGCAGGATGCCGGCCAACCCGCTGAAATCGCGCAGTAGCCGCTCTTCGGCTGCGCCCGACACAAATTCAAGCCGGGTCGCAAAGGCAGTGCAGGCATCAACCAGCACATCGCGCAAGGCGACCGGTTGCGGTTCCGCATCAGGCGCCAGCACGAGCGCCTGTTCACGGCTGCCGGCCAACAAGGCGTTGCCGGACAGCCACACCTGTTCGTTGAGCCGCCACGGCGCCAGCAAGACACTCAGCCGGCCTTCTTGCAGCGCAGCCAACACCGGATCGACGCCCCACACCCCGGGTTGGCGCGTCACCTGATTGAGCAACTCTTGCTCGTGAACTTGTTCGACGTGTTCAAGCACAGGCAAGACTTTCGCCAGCACATGGGCCGGCGCCGCTTCAGGATGCGGCAGATCAGCCACGTGGGCCACAACCATCTGTTGGACGGTACGTGGCAACAACGCCACAAACTGCTTCGTCGCCTCATCCCGACCCAGCAAGACCAGCCGGCGAATGCCGAAGTGGGCGAGCGCCCGCTCGGTTAACCCAGCCAACCGTTGCAGATAGCGCGCCGCGATATTCTCCATCCGGCGGGCAAAGCGATCGCGGTTGCCCATTGCTTGCGCGCGCAGCCGCTCGCGCAACCGCTGCGGATCAAACTGATCGACTTCGCGCCAAAGATCGGCCTCAACGCTGCGAAAGACATCGGTATGCTCGACAATCTCGCCTAAAAAGACCTCGCAGAAGCGCCAACCCTCGCTACGCAACCAGATCACAGCCGTACGCTCGTATTGGTCGAGCGCATAGATGATCGGGGCAATATACGGTTCGCCCCAACGCGCTTCAACCCGGCCATTGCTCAAATCGAGCAACGGCAGCGAGATATGCAACGGCAAGCGCGTGATCGTGACCTGCGAACCCGCAGTCTCAGCGGCAAAGATCGCTAACGTGCGCGCTTCGGGGGCAAATTCGGCCTCAAGCGCGGCGAGCACGGCCTGCTCAACCGCGACCGGCGCGGCCAACGCCTTCAACGCATTACGCGCGCGCAGTTCCCACGCTCGCCGCGCATTATCCGGGTTGGCCGGATCAACCTCAACATAGAGCGAAAGCACCGGCGGCTGCAACGCTCCCAACTCGGCTCGGATCTGTTGCACTGTATCGCGATCGATCATACGCTTCCTTCCTTTCGGCGGTTACCGCCACCAACGCGCGATGAGGTTGGCAATGACGGTC
The DNA here is from genome assembly GCF_034435895.1 of Chloroflexus sp. Taxonomy (GTDB): domain Bacteria; phylum Chloroflexota; class Chloroflexia; order Chloroflexales; family Chloroflexaceae; genus Chloroflexus. The sequence continues at coordinate 6,497 of NZ_DAOTWH010000198.1, read as the reverse complement.
AACACCAGACTCACCACGAGCATGGTGCCGAGTGGAATAAAGATGGTTAGATTATCGCGTTCGATCAAAATATCGCCGGGCAGACGGCCTAGCCATGGCAAACGGCCGGCGGCCAAGACCACCAGCCCGATCACGATCAAAACCACGCCGGCGCCGATCAACCAACGTCCTAGCTCGGTCATAGCTGCACCTCACGACGGGCAGACGTGCGCCCTGATGTTCTTCTGCTTTGGTATTATGATGAAGCGATATTAGCCGGCGGTCAACGGGGTGCTAATAATGTGTTAGAAATGCATGCCGAGAGCGATGCCGGCAACTGTGATCAGGCTTGCCAGCACCTCTTGCCCACCGACCAGCGGCGCCGGCGTAGACAGGCTGCGCGGTAACAACCCAATCCAGCAGCGCAACCCCACCAACGCAAAGGCCGCCAGCGCGGGCCCGCCGATCCATCCTGCTATAACCAATCCGCCAACCAGCGCGAAAGCCGCACCGTGCGACCAAAATGCCGGCGCGCGGCGAGCCGGTTCGTTGCGCGCGAGGCGTAAGCGAATCCGGACGTAGATGATCGCGGTGACGGCTTGTAACGCCAGCAGCAACCAATGCCAGCAACGCGCGCGATGCCGGTCGGCCAGCTGCCATCATGATCGCCGCTGCCAGCGCACTGATAGCCACAGCACCAAACAGCTCGGCGACCAGAGCACGACTCTCCTTGCGCAGATCGAAGAATAACTGGCCCAGCGCAAAGGGGGTGGCAAGTACGATTGGCAACCAAAACGGCGTTGCCAAGCTTATGATAGCGCAGATCAGGCCAATCAGCGCGATTGCGCCATAGCCAAGCGCAAAACGCTCGGCCCAGACAGTACGAGGATATCGCTTGCCGCGCTGATAATCACCGAACGCCAACTTCAACGGCTGGCGAACAAGAAACGCGCCTAACGCAGCTACGCTCAACCCTATTCCGGCCAGCGAGGGAGCCAACCATAAACCCAAGATAACCGGCGCAGCCAACAAGCCCCATCCGCCATGCTCGACCGGCAAAGCGATGGGGCGCAACCGCACCGGCGGCGTACGAGTTATTGCGATGCGATGATTGCTCGGCATAAACGTATCCTTGCATTATGCTCTTTTGCGCCACACACGTAGCGGTAAGTAGGTCAGAGAGAGCATCACCAGCATCATAACGAATGCTTAGCGGCAATAGTATCACCTTTGACCGGTAAAGACCAGTATTGAGCGTCCGACAAGAGTCTGTACGGTTAGCGCCCTCGTGAGAGCTTTATCTGCTTGACTATGGGATAAATCCCCCATCATTCGCCGATCAAGATCAGGTATAATGCACATGAGCGTCATAGATGACGGGAATAGCGATTAGACATCTGCCGTCGTTGCATCACAGAGCCAGAAAGAGAACTGCTATGAACCAAAGTCGCCAATCATTTCCTACTTCGCCAATGCAAAGCTGGTCGATGTCGGCATTCGTCGTCATCGCGCTCCTTGTGATGATCGGCGTGTTTATGGCCAGCAACGCAGTCACCACCATTGAAGCCGGCACCCGCGGCGTGTTGAAAACGTTCGGCGAGATTACGGGCGTGCTCGATGAGGGATTGCACTTCCGTATGCCGTTCATCACCTCGGTGACAGTGGTGGAAGTGCGCACCCAGCGCTACGAGTCGAATTCGAGCGCAGCATCGCGTGATTTGCAGACGGTGACGACACAGGTGGTGATCAACTACCGGCCCGATGCTGCGCAGGTTGACCGGCTGGTACGTGAGATCGGCGTTGATTACGAGCGCAGAGTGGTTGACCCCGCCATTCAAGAGGCGATTAAGGCGGCTACCGCCCGCTTTACCGCTGAAGAGCTGATCACCCGCCGGCCTGAAGTTTCTGATTTGATCCTGAGCGTGTTAAGCGAGCGACTGATGCCGCGTGGCGTGATCGTCGAGAATGTCTCGATCACCGATTTCAACTTCAGCCCCGAATTCGCCCGCGCCATTGAGGCCAAGCAGGTCGCTGAGCAAGACGCCCTGCGTGCCGCCCGCGAGCTCGAGCGCGCGCGAATCGAGGCCCAACAACAGGTGGCCCGCGCCGAAGCCGAAGCGAAGGCCCGGCTCGAAATCGCCCGCGCCGAAGCCGAGTCACTCCGTCTGCTCGGCGAGGTAATCTCGCCACAATTGCTGCAACTCCGCTTCATCGAACGCTGGGACGGCATCTTGCCCCGGTTTGTCGGCGGCGATAACGGCCTGCTGACGATGCTGAGCATTCCGACCGATGACATCTTGAATGAACCGGCTGCAACTCGCGCTACCCCGCAGAACATCGCACCGGCGGGAACAGAAGCGACGCCGAATCCGTAAGCGTGTTGCTAGTTTGTAACGTGTTTGCGTCGTGCCCCTCTCCCGGCCTCCCCCCGCTGGAGGGAGGCGTAAGATCCTCCTCCCCCAGCGGGGGAGGGGCTGGGGGTGGGGGCAAGAAAGTACATCCCCGCGCTGTATTATCCGGCCCTTCAGGGCCGGGCTAGGGTTACGAAGCCCGCTGCGCGGGCTGATCGATGAGCGACGGAATCCCGCTCGTGGGGGAGATTGCTTCACCGTCTCCGGCGGCTCGCAATGACATCCGGGGAGCGGCGTTTCCCAACCCCCTTTGCGTCCTCTGCACCCTTCGCGCCTTTGCGTTTACCATCCTCTGCGCCTTTGCTCACTTTGCGCCTTTGCGTTGACTCCCTCACCCCCCGGCCCCCTCTCCCACCGCACGGCGGGAGAGGGGGAGCCGTGCGCTAAGCGGACGAGGCATGGCAGGAGCGGAAGAGAGTAGCGCCCCGCTCCCGCGCCAGTGGGAGCGGGGTTGGGGGTGAGGGTAAGGGTATACCCCCCTCCCGGCCTCCCCCCGCTGGAGGGAGGCGTAAGATCCCCCTCCCCCAGCGGGGGAGGGCAAGGGGTGAGGGCAAGACTGTACCGCAAAGAACGCAGCGCGCACGGAAGGAAGTTCACCCCCAAAAACCCCTCTGCGCCCTTCGCGCCTTTGCGTTTACCATCCTCTGCGACTTTACCCGCTTTGCGCCTGTGAATCTGCGGAATAACAGCGTAGACTTTGCATACCGCCTCCCCATTTGACACAATACTCGACTTCTGGTATATTCGTCGCACTATGAGAAACGTACACGCATCCACCAAGCAGAGCAAGCGCGCGAAGAAGCCGGACGCAAGGTCTGGTTAGCTACGCTTGTCTGCTGTGTGTAAGAGACAAGACCCGGCTCACCAGACCAACGGTGCGCCGGGTCAATTGTTTGTGTGGAGGGATGGATGAAACGGATAACCATGACCAGCCCAATTGCTTACACGCCACGTTACTGCCGGCCCGAACTGTTTGGATCTTGTCAAGTGAGAGAGGTGCCACTGTATGCCATTGCCTGAGCGCCTGTTTTTTGTCGATACGACCTTACGCGAAGGCGAACAGTTCGCCAGCGCCCGCTTTACCACCGCGCAACGGATCGCTATTGCCGAGATGCTCGACGCTTTTGGCGTTGAGTACATCGAAATGACCTCGCCCGCCGCCTCGCCGCAAAGCGCACGTGATCTTGCCACCATCGCACGCCACGGCTTGCGCGCTCGTATCCTCACCCATATTCGCTGCCACATGGCCGATGCTCGCCTCGCCGTCGAACATGGCGCGCAAGGCGCGAACTTGCTCTTCGCCACCTCTGAACCACTGCGCACGGTCAGCCATGGCCGGAGTTTGAGCGAGATTCTGGAAGAAGCGCGACAGGTGATCACCTTCTTGCGTGACCACGACCTCGAAGTGCGCTTTTCGAGCGAAGATAGCTTCCGCACCGATCTCGCCGACCTGATCCGCATCTACCGCGCCGTTGAAGAGATGGGAGTGCAGCGGATCGGCCTCGCTGATACGGTTGGCATCGCCACGCCACGGCAAGTCTACGATGTGGTCAGCGCGGTGCGCGCCGAAGTCAAGTGCGACATCGAATTTCACGGCCACAACGACAGCGGCTGCGCTATCGCCAATACCTTCTGCGCTGCCGAAGCCGGCGCCACCCACCTTGATGTGACGGTGCTCGGCATTGGCGAGCGCAACGGCATCGCCAGCCTGAGCGGGATGATCGCCCGGCTGGCCAGCGTAGACCCGGCCCGCGTGCAGCGTTACCGGCTCGACCTGCTGCCCAAGATTGATGAAACCGTCGCCACTATGCTCGGTATCGAGATTCCGTTCAACCATTGCATCACCAGTCCCACCGCCTTCCACCACAAGGCCGGGATGCATACCAAGGCGGTGCTGGCCGATCCGCGCAGTTACGAAGTGCTCGATCCGAACCTGTTTGGCCGCCAGCGCACGATCGCGGTTGCCCATCGCTTGGTGGGGTGGCACGCAGTCGCCGAACGGGCCCGCGAGCTGGGCATTACCCTCAGCGAAGCGCAGGCTCGCGCCGCCGCCGCCCGCATTAAGGCCCTTGGCGATGAACACGACCTTGATGGCGCGATGATCGACGAAATTCTGTACAGTTACGCTGAATAACACCGTATGGCTGCATGGCGTGCGGCCACCAACTACAACGAGGATACGACTATGCCAACGATGAGCGAACAGATTTTGAGCCGCGTCGCCGGTCGTCCGGTGCGCGCCGGCGATGTCGTGACGGCGAACGTGGATCTGGTGATGGTGCATGATAGCTTGGGGCCCGGCATCATCCGCATTCTGCACCAAGAGTTGGGCGCTGAGCGGGTGTGGGATCCGCAGCGGGTGGCAGTGGTGATCGATCACGTCGCTCCCGCGGCTAGCGTGCAGACCGCCGAGAAGCAGCAGGAGGTGCGGCGCTGGGTGCGTGCGCAAGGCATTCCCAACCTGTTTGATGTCGGGCGCGGCATTTCGCACCCGGTGTTGGTCGAAGAGGGGTTGGCCCAGCCGGGCATGTTGATTTTGGGCAGCGATAGCCACAGCACGGCGTATGGCTGCGTGGGAGCGTTTGGCACCGGGATGGGCAGCACCGACATTGCGCTGGCGCTAGCGACCGGCAAGACTTGGCTGCGCGTGCCAGAGACGATTGTCGTGCGCGCGAGCGGCACATTTGGCTTCGGCGTCGGCCCGAAGGATTTGGCCCTCCGCGCCGCCCGTCTGCTCCGCGCCGATGGCGCGACCTACGCCGCGATCGAGTGGCACGGCGTCGAACAACTCAGTGTGATGGAGCGGATGACGCTGGCGACCCTCTCGATTGAAATGGGGGCCAAGGCCGGGATTATTCCGCCGGCTGGTCTCGATCTCACCGGCCCGCTCGTGCCCACCGTCGATGCCGATGCCCAGTACCAAGAGGTGGTAGAGATCGATCTCGGCCAACTCGAGCCGCAAGTCTCCGCGCCGCATTATGTCGATAACGTCACCGATCTGAGCGATCTGGGCCGGGTGGCGGTTGATGTGGTCTACCTCGGCACCTGCACCAACGGCCACTACGAAGATATGGCGGTCGCGGCCCAGATTTTGGCCGGACGCCGGCTTGCTCCCAGTGTGCGCATGATCGTCGTGCCGGCTAGCGCACAGGCGCTGCAACGCGCCGCTGCCGATGGCACCCTCGCCACCTTGCTCGCCGCCGGCGCGACCATCGGCACACCGGGGTGCGGCGCGTGCATTGGCCGCCACATGGGAGTGCTCGCCTCCGGCGAGGTCTGCCTGTTCACCGGCAACCGCAACTTCCGTGGCCGTATGGGCAGTCCCGAAGCGCAGATCTATCTCGCCTCGCCGGCCGTCGCTGCCGCGACGGCGCTCACTGGCTATCTGACCGACCCGCGCGCGGTGATGGATGGCCAGCCAGTCGTATCGCAGTAACGCTCAGCGCAGAAAGAGAGGCTTTGCTATGGCTCGCGTGTGGCTTTTTGGCCCCGACATCAATACCGATCAGATCGTTCCCGGTCGCTATGCGCCGTATATGTTGAAGGATGAGAGCGAATTGCGCCGCTACCCCTTCGTCGAACACCGGCCCGATTTCGCGCCCAACGTGCGCCCCGGCGACATCATCGTCGCTGGCAAGAACTTTGGCTGCGGCAGCTCGCGCGAATACGCTCCGCTGGCGCTGCGCATGGTCGGCATCGGCGCGATTATCGCTCCGCTCTTCGCCCGGATCTTCTTTCGCAACGCACTCAATCTCGGCATCCCCTGCTTTACCGCCGATTTGACCAACGAGTTGGCCGATGGCGATGAAGTGGAGCTGGATTTGGAGAGCGGGCGGATCACGACCAGCGCTGGGCGTGTGATCCATTTGCCGCCGCCGCCGCTCTTCCTGCGCGAGGTCTGGGCCGCAGGCGGCATTGTGCCGTTCTACCGCCAGTATGGCCGTTTCCCCGGTGAGGTGGCGTGATGCAGATCTGTGTCATTCCCGGCGATGGGATTGGGCCAGAGGTGATGGCGGTAGCAACAGCGGCGCTGCGTGCGCTGGCGCCTGACCTCACCCTGACCGAAGCCGAGGCAGGGTGGGGCGTCTTCCAGCGCACCGGCGTCGC
>NZ_DAOTWH010000197.1:0-8816 GCF_034435895.1 Chloroflexus sp. | reverse complement strand
AACAGACCGGCGCTGCCGATGGCTCGGATCGCGCTCGCGGTCGGATGCTGCTCGCCGCGCTGCCGGATCGATTGCAGCACGGTCTGCATCCGGGCAGCGTCAGCGACCGGCAACAGCGCGCGGTCGCGCACCACAATCGCTTTCAGCTTCTTATCGGCCATCACCGCGCCAGAGCCAGCCGGTTCGACCAGATACAGCCCCTCGGCAACGATACTGGCATACGCGACCCCAGCTTCACCGGCTGGACCAACCGCCAGCACACGCACATTGCCACCCAATTCAGCAGCCAGAGTCGCAGCGGTCACCACCGTATCGCGCCCGACTAAATGGCGGGCCGAACGCAACCGCACCGTATCGCCATCGATCAGCAGATAACACCAATCAGGCGCTTCACCGCGGATAACCAACACATCAACGTTATTGCGGCGCAGTGCAGCGCCCCAATGCCCCGGCGCCCAGCCATAACCAATCCCGCCGGTGAGGGGCGATCGGGTGCCAACCGTAAAGCCGCCGGTAGCAAAACCGGCGCTGCCGGCCAGCGGCCCAGCGGCAAAGATCAGCAGATTCTCCGCCGACAACGGCGGGGTATCTGGTTCCAATTGATGCCAGAGCAACCAAGCGATCGCCCCGCGCCCACCCAAATAGTCACGTTCCACTTCATCGGGCAACAACTGGCGAGCGTGGCCGCGAGCCAAATCAACGGTAAGACTGCGCAACGGCATGCAAGTATCCTGTGTGGGTGCGATTTCCGCCGTTCTATTATACCGCTCCTCGGCAACGTGTATGGTACAATGCAAGGCAGATTGCCCTATCCCCGTCATTGTACCGCAGAGCCAGCTATGTCGTCGCTCAAGCGCCCCCCCCGCAACCAACTCGATCAAGCGCGCGCTGCTCAGCGCCAGCAGCGCCAACAAGCCGCGATTGCGGCTCTGGCTGCGCTTGATTGCTTGCGCGGCGTGCCAGCGACCGAGCTGATCACACTCTACGAACGCGGCATCTTCCGGGTGTTTCCCAGCGGCGCCACCGTAATCGGCCAGCGCCGCGGTTATCGCTACCTGTTTTTTCTGCTGCGCGGGTCGCTACAATTGCGCTTACGCGACAAAGATGGCCGCGAAGTGCTAATGGGGGTGCTCGGACAGGGTGATTGTTTTGGCGAAGGGCCGCTGTTCGGCAAGTTCTTCCGCTACATGAGCGCACTCACCCAAAGCGCGTGCTATTTGCTGCAAATTGAAATTGCCACGCTGCGTGATGAACTAGCGTCCTTGCCCCTCTTGGCCACCGCCCTCCGCCAAGTCTATCGCCGGCGCATGGTCGAGGCCACCCTCGCCCGTATGCCGGTTCTCAGCCAGTTGCTGCCGCTCGAACGGATCGCAATCGCCGCCCGCTTGCAGCCGCGCCACGTGCCGCGCGGCACGTTGGTCGTCAAGCAAGGCGAACCCGCCGACTCGCTCTACCTAATCGAGAGCGGGCAGGTGGTGATCGAGCAGAGCGGGCAGACGATCGCGAGCCTGAGCGAAGGCGATCTGTTTGGCGAAATCTCGCTGCTCACCGGTGAGCCGCACCGGGCCAATGCCCGCACCCTCACCACCGCCGACCTGCTCGAACTGCCCGGCGCCGACTTCTACCGCCTGATCCAACAGTATCCGGCACTGGAAGCCGATCTGCGCGCGATGGCTGAACGGCGGCTCAAACATACCGCTGCGGTGCGCAGCGACGCTGCCCGCGCCCGCGACATCGGGTTGGCGGTGAATCGCGGCCTGTTGCGCGCCACCCACATCCTCGTGCGCGATCCCACCCGTTGCCCGCCCGGCTGCCGGATGTGCGAAACCGGCTGCGCCAGTCGCCATAGCCATAGCCGTCTGCACTTGAATGGCACGCCGATCGACCGGTTTGATGTGCTCGAAACTTGCCGCCAGTGCAGCGTCGGCGCGGAATGTGTCGAGGCGTGCCCGGAAGACGCGATTGAGCGGGTTGACACTGGTATCTTGCGCATCACCGCCCGCTGCACCGGCTGCGGCGAATGCGTCACTGCTTGCCCCTACGACGCGGTGCAATCGGTGCCGCGCGCCAAACACACCAGCGGCCCGCTCTGGGATCTCTTCCGCCGGCTGCAACAGCGCATCCGGCCCACGATACCTCTCACCCCCACCGGCCCTACCCACCGCGCCGACAAATGCGATCTCTGCTACGGCTACACCGACCTCGCCTGCGTCACCGCCTGCCCAATCGGCAACCTGCGGTTAGCCCCGGTCGAAGAAATCGTACCGGTGTAGCGACGCACGAACGTTCGCCTTATAGAGCCGCATGGCCATGCGCCATCCTAGGCAAACGTTCGCCTTACCCTCTTGACAAGTGCCATTGGCCGATGTATGATAAAGGCGAACGTTCGCCCAGAAAGAATCGAACCGCCTATGACAGCCACTAAAGTCACGCTCAAAGACGTAGCGGCGCGCGCCGGGGTCAGCTACCAAACCGTTTCCAAGGTGCTGAACGGTGAGATGCAGGTTGCGCCTGAAACGATGGCGCGGATTCAGGCGGCGGTGCAAGAGCTTGGCTACCGGCCTAATCGCATTGCGCGCAATATGCGGGTCGGTCGCAGCTTCATGATCGGATATTCGTGGACGCAAACCGAACCCGGTCAGGTTAATCACATCCTCGATCAATTCCTGAGCAGCATGGTGCGCGAAGCCGGCGCCGTTGGCTACTATGTCTTGCCGTTCCCCTTCCGCGAAGGCAACGCGCAGGTCGAAACCTATCGCGATCTGATTAAAAGCGGCAATGTCGACGGCTTCGTGCTGTCGAGCGTGAATTATCACGATCCCCGGATTCAGTTTCTCTTGAAACAGCAGTTTCCGTTTGTCGCGTTTGGCCGTTCCAACCCGGAATGGGATTTTGCATGGGTCGATATTGATGGCGCTGCCGGCACGCGGCAAGCAGTGGCATATTTGATCGGGCGCGGCCATCGCCAGATCGCGATCTTGGCATGGCCTGAAGATTCGCGGGTCGGCAATGATCGCTTGCAGGGCTATCTCGATGCGATGCAAGCGGCCCAACTTGCACCCGAACCTAGCTATATCTTGCGCGGTGAGGGCACGTTCGAGGTTGGCCGGGCGATGACGTTGCATCTGCTTGATCTGCCCGCCGATCGCCGTCCGACCGCGATCATGGCCCTCAACGACACCATGGCGATTGGGGCGATGGCAGCGGCCCGCGAACGCGGCCTGACGATTGGCGCCGATCTGGCCATTATCGGCTTCGATGATGCGCCGATGGTGCAGTATCTCTTTCCGCCGCTGAGCAGTGTGCGGCAGCCGATTGCCGAGGCTGGCCGCAAATGCGTCGAGCTGCTGGTGGCACTCGTTGAGGGGCGAGAACCGGAACAACGACACGTCCTGTTGCAACCTTCCTTAATCATCCGCGCTTCGTCCTGATAATTCACGACAATTTACGTTCCTGATCATCCGCCATTGATGGTCAGGTAGCCGGTTATTGTGTAAAAACAGGAGGGTAAAAATGATCTAAGATCGAATCATTATTCACTGTCATAATGTATCAGCTTGATATTGCAAAGGAGCAAGTATGAATCGCATGATCAAATTCCTGCTTATCTTGACCGTGTTGGCGCTGGGATTGAGCGCCTGCGGCCAGACGGCTACGCAACAACCTACCCCGCAACCACAGACGATCCGTGAGACGGTGACTGTCAAGGAAACGGTCGTTGTACCCGCCGAAAAGGTGACGGTACGCCTGTCGGGTTGGGCTTCTAGCCCGGCGGAAACCGCGTTGCTCGAGTCGCTACTGTATAAGTTTTCGGTCGAAAATCCTGACATTCTGGTCAAATACGAGCCGATTACCGGCGATTACAAGCAGGTGCTGCTGACCTCAATCGCGTCGGGCACCGAGCCTGATATCTTCTACGTTGACATCTTCTGGTGGCTGGAGCTGGCTGCCAACGATGCTCTGCTCCCGCTCGATGACCTCATGGCTGCCAGCGGCGTCTCGCGCAGCGATTTCATCCCGGCGCTGATTGACGCCTTCACCTACAAGGGTAAGACCTACGGCATTCCTAAGGATTTCAACACCCTTGGCATGTTCTACAACAAGGATCTGTTCGATAAGGCCGGCCTTGCCTACCCGACCGACGACTGGACGTGGAACGATCTGCGCGAGGCGGCGGCGAAGTTGACCGATCTGAGCGATCCGAACAAGCCGATCTATGGCTTCTGCACCCCGCCCGATCCGGGCCGGTTCCCGGTCTTCGTCTTCCAGAACGGCGGTACGGTGATGAATGGCGACTTCACCGATACGACTCTCGACAGCGAAGCGGCGGTGAAGGCAGCCGAGTTCTACGCCTCGTTCCGCACCAATCAGATCGGCGCGCTGCCATCAGATCTGGGTGAGGGTTGGCAAGGCACGCTCTTTGGCAAGGGCCAGTGCGCGATGGTCTATGAAGGCGGCTGGCTGATCCCCTATCTGCGCGATCAGTTCCCCAACACCAAGTACGGCGTGGTGATGCCGCCAGCGGGGCCGGGGGGCGAAGGCAATCTGATCTTCACCGTGGCGTGGGGCATCTCGGCCAACACCAAGAACGCCGAGGCGGCGTGGAAGGTGGTCAACTTCTTGACCAGCGAAGCCAGCCAGAAGGCAGTGCTTGAAAGCGGCTTTGCGCTGCCCTCGCGCCAAGCGTTGCAGAACAGCGATTACCTGAAGAATAACCCCAACTCGGCGGCGATCTTCAACGGTTCGTTCTTCGGCGCTAAGCCCTTCTTCTGGGGTGCGGTCGGCTCGGATGTCAACGATCAGATGGCCAAGGCGCTGGAGCGCATGTTCAAAGAGAACCAGCCGGCGCCGGACGCGATGAAGCAGGCTGCGGATTCGATCCGCAAGGCGATGCGCTGATGGCAATGCATGGAGTGCGGCAGTTCGACTGCCGCACTCCATACGCAGGTGTTGAACAATCCGGCGAATATGCCGCAATGAAGCGGGCATGCACTGGGGTGACACCCGTACCCCGCCACCGACGGAGACGAAGCTATGCGAACGAGCACTGGCCGCCACAAATGGGTTGATGCCCTGAACGGCTATCTCTTTATTTCGCCATGGTTAATCATTTTTCTGATCTTTAGTTTGATCTCGCTAGGGTACGCGGTCTATCTCTCGTTCACCGAATACAACTTGCTCAGACCACCGCGCTGGTGGGGTCTCGAAGGGTATCAGCGGGTGCTGGAAGATGAACTTTTCATCTCGAAGGCGCTGCCCAATACCTTTAAGTATGTGCTGATCGTTGTGCCGATCCAGACCTTTCTCAGTCTGGTGCTGGCCTTCGCAATGGATCAGAATCTGCGCTTCCAGCGCTTTTTCCGCACTATCTTTTATTTGCCGTCGGTGACGTCGTCGGTGGTGATTTCGCTCATCTTCATCTGGATTTTCGCGCCGCAAGGCATCTTCAACCAGATCACCGGTCTGACGGTCAACTGGCTCGATGACCCGCGCACCGCGTTTTACGTGATTATGGGCATGAACATCTTTACCACCAGCGGTACGCTCATGCTCATTTTTTTAGCCGGCTTACAAGATATTCCGTTAGCCGTCTATGAAGCGGCTGAGATCGACGGCGCAAACGGTTTGCAAAAATTCTTTTACATCACGGTGCCGATGTTGCGTCCGGTGATCTTTTTCGTAGTGACAGTCGGCGTGATCGGGTGCTTTCAAGTCTTCGACCAGATTTTTGTGATGACCAACGGCGGCCCGCTCGACAGCACCACCACCATCACCTATCTGATTTACAAGTGGGCCTTCCGCGATACCCGCATCCAGATGGGGCAAGCCTCGGCATTGGCGGTGATTTTGACCCTGATCATTCTGGCGGTGACGCTGTTGCAGCGGCGGGTGATTGAAGGCAGCGGCAGCGGGGCTGAGCGATAGAAAGGCAGGCGACGATGACAGTGACAACCAGCTCTCCTCAAGCGCAGGTCTATGCGCGCACCGTCTTCTTCGACCGCCTGCGTAAGTATCTCTTCTTTGCGATGCTGGCCTTCTGGGCCGCGCTCTCGGTGGCGCCGCTCTACTTTACGCTGGTCTTCTCGTTCAAGCCGGTAGCCGATGTCTATACGCCGCCGATCTGGGCGCCGATTCCCTTTACGCTCGATAACTATATCACTATTCTCGGCACCTTCCAGCTCTTCCCGCGCTGGGTGTGGAACAGCGTCTTTATCTCGGTCATCGTCACCGCCTTCCGCGTCCTCTTTTGCGCGATGGCTGGCTATGCCTTCGCCCGCATTGAGTTCCCGCTCAAGAGCTTCTGGTTCAATCTGCTCTTGATTTCGATGATGATGCCGGGAGTGGTCACACTCATCCCGTCATTCCTAATCATCGGGCCGGGCCTGATCCGCGGCGGCTTGCAACTGGGTGATCTGCGCATCCCGACCGGCTTTGGCCTGATCGACAACCCGTGGGGCGTGATTCTGCCCGGCATGGCCGATGCCTTCGGCGTCTTTATGATGACCCAGTTCTACAAGTCGTTCCCTAAAGAGCTGGAAGAGGCGGCGATGATGGACGGTTCGGGCCGCTGGGGCACCTTCTTCCGCATCGTGCTGCCGATTAGCCAAACCCAATTGATTACACTTGCCCTGCTTACCTTCCAAGGGGCGTGGAATAACTTTATGTGGCCGCTGCTGGTGCTACGCTCACCCGAACAGTTCACGTTGCCAATCGGGTTGCAGTGGTTCCGCGGCGAGTACTACACGCTCTACTCGGTCATTCTAGCCGGTTCGATCTTTAACACGCTACCCATCCTGATCATCTTCTTCGTCTTCCAGCAATACTTTGTGCGCAGCATTGCCGCCACCGGCTCGAAAGAGGGGTAAACGAGCGGCTCGACACACAGGTGAACTATGTGGATCCTTTCTGAAGACACCTTCGACCCAGCCAAACAACACCATAAAGAGACGATCTTCACCATCGGCAATGGCTATCTCTCGACCCGCGGCGCGTTCGAGGAGGGCTACTCCAACGACCGCCGCGCCACCTTTATCCACGGCGTCTTCGACGACGCGCCGATCGTGGTCACGGAGCTAGCCAACGCACCCGACTGGCTTGCGCTGCACGTCGTGCTCGACGGCGAGAAGTTCTCGCTCGCGACGGGCACGATTCTCGCCTACCGGCGCGAACTCGATTTGCAGAGCGGCGTGCTGCGGCGCGAGGTGCGCTGGCGTTCGCCGCAAGGCCGGGTGGCGACGCTGATCTTCACCCGCTTCGCGTCACTAGCCGACGAACACCTGCTGGCGCTGCGCTGCGAAATCATCCCCGAATTTGACGGGCAGGTCGAGCTGCGCGCCGCCATCAACGGCCAGATGGATAACGAAGGGTTACTGCACTGGCGTCCGCTCGCCCAAGGCCAACTCGCCGATGGCGCGGTCTTTTTGCGCACCCGCACCCGCAAGAGCGGGATCGAAGTGGCGCTAGCGATGCGCTTGCTCGGCGACGCCTCCCAGACCGCCTTCTGGGATGTCGAGAATGTGCCGACGCTGCAACAGGTCTACCTAGCGCGGGCCGGCCAACCGATTGTAGTGACGAAGTTCGTAGGGATTGCAACCTCGCGCGATGCTGCTGCCCCGCTTGAGCTGGCCCATCACCACGTCCAAGCCGCCACCGATTGGGAGAGTGCGCTAGTCGCGCAACAACAGGCATGGGCGCGCGAGTGGGAGCGCTGCCACGTCGTGATCGAAGGCGACGACGAGGCCGATCTGGCGGTGCGCTTCAGCATCTTCCAATTGCTGATCGCCGCCCCCCGCCGCGACAACCGGGTCAACATCGGCGCCAAAACCCTCTCTGGCTTTGGCTATCGCGGCCATACCTTCTGGGACACCGAAATCTTTATGCTGCCGCTCTTCACTTACACCGCACCCGGCATCGCGCGCAATCTGCTCGACTACCGCTGCCTCACCCTGCCGGCTGCCCGCGCCAAAGCACGCGCCGCCGGCTACGAAGGCGCGTGGTACGCTTGGGAGAGCGCCGATACCGGCGACGAGGTGACGCCGGTGTGGGTGCCGGATTTCCACGACAAAAAGAAGCTGGCCCGCGTCTGGACGGGCGATCTAGCGATTCACATCTCGGCGGATGTGGCCTACGCCGTGCAGCAGTTCTGGCAAGCGACCGGCGACGATGCGTGGTACATCGAGCGCGGGGCCGAGATTGTGCTCGACACGGCCAAATTCTTTGCCTCGCGGGCCGAATGGCTGGCCGAGCGCGGCTGCTACGGCTACACCGACGTGATCGGCCCCGACGAATACCACGATCACGTCAACAACAATGCCTACACCAACTTGCTCGCCCAATGGAACCTGCGCGCCGGCCTTGAGACGCTGGCATGGCTCGATCAACATGCACCGCACAAAGCCGCCGAGCTGCGCCAACGGCTCGAGCTGACGCCGGAACGCTTGCAGCACTGGCAGGCGGTAGCCGAAAAGATGTGCCTCAACGTGAGCGCCACCGGCCTCATCGAGCAATTCGACGGCTTTTTCAAACTGAAGGATGTCAATCTCGCCGACTACGAACCGCGCACCAAATCGATGCACGAAATCTTTGGCATCGAGGGAGCCAACGAGTATCAGGCGATCAAGCAACCCGACGTGCTGATGCTGCAATTCCTCTTGCGCGAACAGTACAGCGACCGCCAGATTCGGGTCAATTACGACTACTACACCCCGCGCACCGACCACACCTACGGTTCTTCGCTGGGACCTTCCATTCAAGCCATCATGGCATGCCGGGTAGGCAAACAGGAAGACGCTTACGAGCACTTCATCCGCGCAGCG
>NZ_DAOTWH010000196.1:0-10125 GCF_034435895.1 Chloroflexus sp. | reverse complement strand
GGCGCAAACCCGCCCGCCGCTTCCCCGCCCCCGAACGTTCACCGGCAACGTGGCCACTCAAGGAGGAGTTCTGATGCGACCAACACGTGAGATTTCCCCATCCCCTGAGCCAAGCGGTATTGGCGCTTTTCTCTCGACAACGCTTGGCCGTCTGCTGGTTTCGATCTTTGTGCCGGCGATCACCTTTCTGGTGCTCTATCAGGTCTTTATCTTTCTGCGTGATACTCAGATCCCGCAGTGGATTACGGCGATCATCGCGATTTTGTGGGGTGTCGGCGGCGTGTTGGCGCTCTTTACCCTCTCGAACTATTTGATCGAACAGTTGGGTCCAGCGTGGCGGCGGCGTTTGATTCCCTTTGTCTTCGTCGGGCCGGCGCTGGCTATCTTGACGTGGTATCTCGTGTTGCCGACGATCCGTTCCTTTATCGCCAGCCTCTACGATGCCCGCGGGATAAATTTCGTCGGGCTAGATAACTATATCTACGCTTTTACTAGCCAAGAGATGTTGCAGTCGTACCGCAACAACTTTCTCTTCTGGATGATCTTCGGCACCGGTATGAGCGTGGGTTTTGGCCTCTTGATCGCGGTGCTGGTGGATCGCACCCATCCCGTGTTTGAGACCATCTGCAAGGCGCTGATCTTTATGCCGATGGTAATTTCGGGTGTGGGTGCCTCAGTGATCTGGAAGTTTATCTACGAGTATCGTCCGACCGGTTCAACCCAGATCGGTCTGCTCAATGGGATCATCACTGCGCTGGGGTTTGAGTCGCAGGGTTGGTTGTTGATACAGCCGTGGAATAACCTCTTTCTGGTGATCATTATGGTCTGGTTGCAGACCGGTTATTCGATGGTGATTCTCTCGGCGGCGATTAAGGGTATTCCTTCTGATCTGCTCGAAGCGGGCCGGATCGACGGCGCCAACGAGTTTCAAATCTTCCGCAGCATTATCTTGCCGTCAATTCAGGGCACGCTCATTACCGTCACCACGACCATTATTCTCTTCACCCTTAAGATCTTCGACATCGTTCAGTCGATGACCGGCGGTAACTTCGGCACGCAGGTGATCGCAAACGTGCAGTTTGTCCAGCTCTTCCGGCAGGTGAATAACGGGCGCGCGGCAGCCATCGCCATCATTTTGCTCTTGGCGGTATTGCCGGTGATGTACTATAACCTGCGCCAGTTTAACAAGCAGACGGAGGCCTTCCGATGACCAGCGCCACCCTTGCTGCGCCGCGCCAGCGCCGCCGCTTTCGCTTTGGCCACGTGATGGTGTATGTGGTGATGATTCTGATCACCGCGCTCTGGATTACCCCCACCGTTGGCTTGCTAGTCAGCTCGTTCCGCCCGGCTGATGATGTTAAGACCAGCGGCTGGTGGACGGTGGTGACGAATCCGGAGAACGCGCGCTTTACGCTCAATAATTATCGGATTGTGCTTGGCATTCCGTTGCCCGATCGCCCGGCCACGAGCGGGACGCGGGTGGGCATGGAGGTGGCGCTGATCAATACCTTGACCGTGGCCTTGCCAGCAACGATTATCCCGATCTTGATCGCTGCCTTTGCCGCGTACGGCTTTGCGTGGATCGATTTTCCCGGACGACGTCCGTTGTTTATTCTCGTGGTGGCGATGCTGGTGGTGCCGCTGCAAATCTCGCTGGTGCCAATCTTGCGCGACTATGTGGCGTTGGGGTTAGGGGGCACCTATCTCGGCGTCTGGCTGGCTCATACCGGCTTCGGTCTGCCGCTTGCGGTCTATCTGCTCTACAACTACATCAGCACCATTCCGCGCGATATCTTCGAGTCGGCGTTTCTCGACGGCGCGACCCACTTTACCATCTTCACCCGCCTGATTTTGCCGCTCTCGATGCCGGCGCTGGCCAGCTTCGCCATCTTCCAATTCCTCTGGACGTGGAATGACCTGTTGGTGGCATTGGTCTTCCTCGGCGCCGAGCCAAGAGTGCAGGTGGTGACACAGCGGCTGCTCAGCCTGCTCGGCCAGTTTGGCCAAGAGTGGAACCTGCTCACCTCCGGCGCGTTTATTTCGATGATCGTGCCGCTGATCGTCTTCTTCTCGTTGCAGCGCTTCTTTGTGCGCGGTCTGATGGCCGGTTCGGTGAAGGGGTAAGTTGGCTACACCAACATCATGCTCCGCAGTTGTGAGCAGACCGGCGCCGGTCGCCTATGGAGTGCGGCAGTTTTACTGCCGTATACCCCGCTAGCAATGTGGTATGGAGTGCGGCAGTCCTACTGCCGCTTACGATTGCTTTGCTGAAAGAGAACGGTATGACCAGCGATCCGCATCGCCCCCGCTACCACTTTTTGCCGCCGGCCAACTGGATGAATGACCCCAACGGGCTGATCCAGTGGGGCGAGACGTTTCACCTGTTTTACCAGTACAATCCCGCTGGAGCGTACCATCGCAATATCCATTGGGGGCATGCGACGAGCGCCGATCTGTTGTACTGGCAACACCAGCCGGTTGCGCTTGCCCCCACGCCGGGAGGGCCTGATGCCGACGGCTGCTGGTCGGGGTGTGCGGTCAATGACTATGGCACGCCAACTGTGATCTACACCGGTTTCCGTCTGCCCGAAGTGCAAACCCCCTGTCTGGCAGTGAGCCACGATGGCTTGCTGACGTGGCAGAAGTGGCCGGAGCCAATTATTCCCTCGCCGCCGGTTGATCTCGATCTGCTCGGTTTTCGCGATCATACGGTCTGGCACGAGGATGGCCGGTGGGTGATGCTGATTGGCGCCGGCATACGCAGTCAAGGCGGCACGGTGCTGTTGTACCGCTCGGATGATCTGCGCCGCTGGGAATACGGCGGGCCGTTGTTGATCGGTGATGCTGGCCAGTTCGCTCCAGTCTGGACAGGCGCGTTCTGGGAGTGCCCGGATTTTTTTGCCGTGAATGGTGATCACGTACTGATCTGTTCGGTGTGGGATCAGCGCCCGTATTACACCATTGCGATGCGCGGTGAATATCGTGATGCCCGGTTTACGCCTTCCCTGACCCACAAGCTGGATTACGGCGATGCCCATTTTTACGCGCCGCAGACCATGCCGATCCGCGATGGTCGCCGGATCATGTTTGGCTGGGTGATGGAGGGACGGAGCGAGGCGGCGGTGCTGGCTGCCGGTTGGGCCGGAGTGATGTCGTTGCCGCGCGAGGTGCGGCTGGCGAGTGATGGGCAGGTGGTGGCGTTGCCGATTGCCGAAGTGCGGCAGTTGCGCGGAGCGGAACAGCAGGTGGCTCCCGGCCTGATTATGCCCGGCGCGCCGCAGTGGGTGCCGATCCGTGGCGCGCATCTTGAGTTAGAGGTGATCATGCTGCCACCGCCGCACGGTGTGGCAAGCGTGTGGCTGCGCGCCAGCCCTGACGGCGCCGAAGCGACGATGTTGCGCTACGATCGCGCCGCCGCTACCCTCACCCTCGACCGCAGCCGTTCGAGTCTAAGCAGTGATGTCTGGCGCGATGCGCACCATGCCTCCTTGCCGCTGGCCCCCGGTGAGCCGTTGTATCTGCGGATCTTTCTCGATGGCTCGCTGATCGAGGTCTTTGCCAACGACCGCCGCTCGATCACCAGCCGCATCTATCCCAGCCGGCCTGATAGCGACGGGGTTGCCCTGCAAGCCGCCGGCAACCCCGCTGAACTGGTGACGATGCGCTCGTGGGAGATGGCCGATATTTGGGCGTGACGCGCCTGCGCCACGCCCGCCAATCCTAAAACTCCCACCACACCCAATGGTACGAGGTGACCGGCAATGGTCGCGGCGGCATTGCTGTACCCGGTTTGGGCAGCTTGTCGTTCAACGGATTGACCGTATTGCTGCGAGCATAGATGTAGGCCGGCTTGCCGGCGTTCATGTCGAACGCCGTCTTGACCCATGCCTGCGCGATTGTCAACTGGGCCCACGGGTAGTCGATCCCAAAGAACGACGGCATCCGCATATTCGCTGCCAAATTGCCGCCAAAGGCGATATCGGCCATATTGCTGTTAAAGCCAAGCAGCATGTGCGCGCCTTGGAAGGCGTTGAACCACTTGCGGATCGGCTCGTTGCCTGGCGTATAACCTTGCACCCGCAGCGTCTGGCACGAGGCAAACCCAACCCAGCGCAGATTTTGATAGCGGGCCTTGGTGGCGTCAAACCATGTGCTGTCGTTGTTCGAGGTCATCACGATGCTGCCGGCGCCGCCGTGGCCGGCGTAGTAGACGAAGGCCGCTCGATCGACCCCGCTCGTGCTGTCGATCCCGCCCAAACTCACGTCGCGCCAGTCGCGCTCCCATGCGCTCGCATTTGTCCAATAGAAAATGGATGTGTAACCGTAACCGCTCATCCCGCTGCGGAAGCCGGTTACATCAGGAATGACTCCCGGTAGATCAGAGCCGCCCGGCCCGTAGGGTTGGTAGTCCCAGTTGCCTTCAGCGCCGAACGAGTAGGTGGCGGATTGGGCCAGCTCAGCCGCTGGCAACGCAGCGGTGCTGCCGCCGCTGCGGATGATCGTAGGCACGTAGACAAAGCGGTAATCGGGCGTGACGCTGACGCTGGCCTCGCGCTGCACGCCGTTGGCATCGGTCACGCGCAAGATGATTGTCACTGCATCCGGCGTGGTTTCGCGCAGTGCAGCCGGCAAGGTTGCCGAACGGCTGACTGAGCCGGCTGCATTGAGCGTAGCCGGGCTGCCGAGCGGGGTTTCGTCGCCGAGCAGCCATTGGTAGGTATAGGGTGCAGTGCCGTTGGCAATGGCGCCGGTGAGGGTGATTGCGCCGGCAGTGGGGAAGGAGCTGCCGTTGGCCGGCGCAGTGATGGTAACGGTTGGGCTGAAGCTGCCCGCACCACCTTCCAGCAGCGGCGTTGAGAACGATCGTAGCACGATGACGTCACCATTTGGCAGTGTGACCGTGATATCATCGAACATCGCTTCCGGTTCGAGGAAGGTCTGCTCGAACGAAGCGTCATCAACCATATACGTCAACACCGGATTGGGGACAGTAACGTTGGTCGCATTGGGGTACGATGCGCGCACCAGCGCCTCGACTTCACTCCGCACATCGCTTAAATTGCGCACCGGTGCCGTACCGCTAAACTCCAGCGTACGCCCAAAGAAGGGCATTGCTATCCCGGCGAGACCGGGGACGCTATTGTCGAGCGAGTCGCCGGCGTTTTGCAAAATGGTCGTATCGGTAGTCGTAAACAACAGCGAGATGTGCCCGCCGGCGCCGTCGATCGGGATAAATTGCTCGCCATTGACAAACCCAAACGGCACTTCCACCACCACGCCAACGATGGATTCGGTCGTTTGCCCTAGGCCGGCGCCGCTTACTGGGGCTTGGGCGGCGCGAATCAGGCTGGTGCGGCCAAAGTCTTTGGTCGCGTTGCATGTGCCCGGCGTGAGCGGCAATCGCACCGGGTAGTTGCTCTGGCCGTTGTTGGCGAGGATGCCATCACGGCCAACAAAATTGTTGTTGGTGAGGAATTGGCACGCCAATCGCTTCGCTACTTCCGCATCAACCGTACCGGCAGGCGTTTCCCGTCCTAGCCCGTCAAGGTCATACGCAAAGAAACCGCCCGATGCCTCGTATTGGGTGAGCACCGTGCGGTTTTGTTCATTCAACCGGAAAAACCGGCTCTTGCCGCGAAACTCGTCTTGCCCCGCTGGTGCGGCGCGGCCAATACCTTCCAGTACTCCGCCCAACTGTTGGGTGGTATCATTGCTGGCCGGGGGCTTAGTGAGGCGAAAAACTGGCAAACGCACCTGTGATTGCGCTGGCGCCGGTGTAGCCGGCCACAGCGTGACGCACATTACCCCGATGACGAACAGCGCCAACCACATACGGGCACGAACAACCCTGTTCATTGCAATCCCTCCTCTGCATCCGCTGACCCATAACCTGAAGCGATATGCGAAGAGAGCATGGGTAATGGCGCGTTTCAGGTTTTCATGATCTTAAACGAAGATCCCAACAGAAATAATCACCCATTGGTACCAAATCATGCTGCAATCGTGTGAGCCGGTGGGGGAAAGATCGCGCTTTGTCGCCACTCCCCGCAGCTCTCTTCACCGTGAAGGCAAATGATGCCGGTCTGTCACAACCGATAAAGACGCATCGTCGTGCGCTCTACCGGTGGCCTGATCCCATGCTCTGCCGGCAAATTTGGTATAATTCCAGTACTCTATCCACCTTTTGCACGGTTTGTGCAACAAATCACAACATTGTGACAGTTCGTGCTATAATCGCTCTACCACAACATGGAATGGCCTTCCGTTGCAGGGGTCAGCCGAAGGAGATGAACGATGGCCAACAGCTTTGGCGCTCGCTCGACCTTGACGGTCGGTGGCCGCACTTATGAAATCTACCGCCTTGACGCTCTCGCCAACCACGGCGTCAATCTCGCCCGCTTGCCCTACTCGCTGCGTATCCTGCTCGAAAATCTGCTCCGCCACGAAGATGGCCGCACCGTAACCGCCGACGATATTCTGGCGCTGGCCAATTGGCAGCCCCAAGCTGAACCTGACCGCGAAGTGGCCTTTATGCCGGCCCGCGTCATTTTGCAAGACTTTACTGGCGTGCCGTGCGTGGTCGATCTGGCGGCGATGCGTGACGCCATGGCCGAGTTGGGTGGCGATCCGCGCCGGATTAATCCGTTGCAGCCGGTTGAATTGGTGATCGACCACTCGGTGCAGGTTGATGCCTATGGCTCCGAAGCGGCGCTGCTGATCAACAAAGACCTCGAGTTCCAGCGCAATGTCGAGCGGTATGCGTTCTTGCGCTGGGGCCAGACCGCGTTCGATAATTTCAAAGTCGTGCCTCCCGGTAACGGCATTGTGCATCAGGTCAACCTCGAGTATCTGGCTCGCGTGGTCTTTACCAGCGACGAGAATCCGCGCGCGAGCGGGCCGGTGCAGGCGTACCCCGATACGCTGGTCGGCACCGACTCGCACACCACGATGATCAATGGTCTCGGTGTATTAGGCTGGGGTGTCGGTGGGATTGAAGCCGAGGCAGCGATGCTCGGCCAGCCGCTATCGATGCTGATCCCGCAGGTGGTCGGCTTTAAGCTGACTGGCCGGCTGCGCGAGGGGGCGACGGCGACCGATCTGGTGTTGACCGTGACCCAAATGTTGCGCAAGTTGGGTGTGGTCGGCAAGTTTGTTGAGTTCTTTGGCCCCGGCTTGGCTGCTCTGCCGCTGGCCGACCGCGCCACTATCGCCAATATGGCCCCCGAATACGGCGCGACCTGCGGTATCTTCCCGGTTGACGAAGAGACGCTGCGCTACCTGCGCTTCTCTGGCCGCAGCGAAGAGCGGGTGGCGCTGGTTGAGGCCTACTTCAAAGCGCAGGGCCTCTTCCACGATGAGCACACCCCCGAAGCCGAGTATTCGACCGTGCTTGAGCTGGATCTGAGCACGGTTGAGCCGAGCGTGGCCGGTCCCAAGCGTCCCGAAGGTCGGGTGCCGCTGACCGATGTTAACCGCACTTTCCACATGGCCGTTCCGGCAATTATCAACCCGGCCCAACCCGATACCGCACTCTCAGCGGCTGATTTCGCCGCGACTGCGGTCGAGGTTCCCGGCGCTGGCTATAAGCTGCACCATGGTTCGGTCGTGATCGCTGCCATTACCTCCTGTACCAACACCTCCAACCCGTCGGTGATGGTGGCTGCCGGCCTGCTGGCCAAGAAGGCGGTCGAAGCCGGCTTGACCGTCAAGCCGTGGGTCAAGACTTCGCTCGCCCCCGGCTCGAAGGTGGTGACTGAGTATCTGACCAACGCTGGCCTGTTGCCCTATCTCGAAGCGTTGCGCTTCCACGTGGTCGGGTATGGTTGCACGACCTGCATCGGCAACTCTGGCCCGCTAGCGCCGGAGATCAGCCAGACGATCGATCAGTCGGGCTTGGTCGCAGTTTCGGTGCTCTCCGGCAACCGCAACTTTGAGGGCCGCGTCCAGCAAGATGTCAAGGCCAATTATCTGATGTCGCCGCCGTTAGTGGTGGCCTACGCCATCGCTGGCCGGATCGATATCGATCTGGATAAAGAACCGCTGGGGATTGGCAAGGATGGCCAGCCGGTCTATCTGCGCGATATCTGGCCGTCGCAGGCTGAGGTGCATCAGACGATCGAGACGGCGATCCAATCTGAGATGTACCGCCGTTCGTATGCCAGCGTCTTTGTCGGTGATGAGCGCTGGGAAAATATCCCGGTGCCGGCTGGCGATCGCTTCGCGTGGGATCCGGCCAGCACCTACGTCCGCCGACCGCCCTACTTCGATCAGATGAGTCCGACCCCGCCTGAGCGGGTAGCCGAGATTCACGGCGCGCGGGTGTTGGCGTTGCTGGGTGATAGCATCACCACCGACCACATCAGCCCCGCTGGCAGCATCAAGATCAACTCGCCCGCCGGCAAGTATCTGATCGAGCACGGCGTTGCCCCGGCTGATTTCAACAGCTACGGCGCGCGTCGCGGCAATCACGAGGTGATGGTGCGCGGCACCTTCGCCAACATCCGCCTGCGCAACAAGCTGGCGCCGGGCACTGAGGGCGGCTTTACCACCTACCTGCCCACCGGCGAAGTGATGTCCATCTACGACGCGGCGATGCGCTATCAAGCCGATGGCACGCCGCTGATCGTGATTGCCGGCAAGGAGTATGGCAACGGCTCGTCCCGCGACTGGGCCGCCAAAGGCCCCTACTTGCAGGGGGTCAAGGCCGTGATTGCCGAGAGCTTCGAGCGCATCCACCGCTCGAATCTGGTTGGGATGGGGATCGTGCCGCTCCAGTTTATGCCCGGCGAGAGCGCAGCCAGCCTTGGCCTCACCGGCCACGAAGTCTACGATGTGATCGGTCTGGCCGATGCGATTGCCAGCGGTTTCGCCAATGGCCGCATCCTCACCGTGCGCGCCACTGCCGCCGACGGTACGGTGCGCGAATTCCAGACCCGTGCTCGGATTGATACGCCGCAAGAGGTCGAGTACTATCGCCACGGCGGTATCTTGCAGTACGTGCTGCGCCAATTGCTGGCTGAAGATCGTCAGGGCTAATCTTGCCGCACAGCGGTGCCCTTGCCCCCAGCCCCTCTCCCTCTGGCGCGGGAGAGGGGCGCTGCTACGTTCCATTTCTGCACTGTCGTACCTGCAAGCGAGCCAGCGAGCAGAGGCGCGAAGGAACGCGAAGGTGTGTGAGTGTTCATCCTCAGCGCCCTCTGCGGTAAAAAACCGCCCCCTCTCCCGCCGTCAGGCGGGAGAGGGGGCTGGGGGTAAGGGCATCAACGCAACATCGCAAAGAAGCGCAGCGGGCGCAAAGGATGGTGATCATCCTCTGCGTTCTCCACGCCCTTGGTGGTAAAAAACCTCCCCGGCGAACGCCTTACCCCTCTAGCAGCAACGCTTCCGGATCCTCAATCAACTCCTTCACCTTAACGAGGAAGCGCACCGCGGTGCTACCGTCGATCAGGCGGTGGTCATAGCTAAGAGCGACGTACATCATCGGGCGGATGACGATCTGGCCGCCAACGACCACTGGCCGCTCTTCGATCTTGTGCATGCCGAGAATGCCTACCTGCGGCGCGTTGAGGATTGGCGTGCTCATCAACGACCCATATACGCCGCCGTTCGTGATCGTGAACGTGCCCCCCTGCAACTCAGCAAGGCTCAACGTGCCCTCACGCGCCTTCTTCGCCAGTTGTGCGATCTCGCGCTCAATCTGGGCGAAGGTCTTGCGGTCGGCGTCGCGCACCACCGGCACCACCAACCCCTCATCAACCCCAACTGCGATGCCGATGTCGTAGTAGTACTTGAGCACGACCTCGTCGCCTTGGATTTCGGCGTTGACAATCGGGAAGGCTTTGAGTGCGCCAACCACCGCTTTAGTGAAGAACGACATAAAGCCGAGGCCAATGCCGTGCCGCTCTTTGAACGAGTCTTTGTGGCGCGCGCGCAACGCCATCACCGCACTCATATCGATCTCGTTAAAGGTGGTGAGCATCGCGGCGGTGTGTTGCGCCTCAACCAAACGGCGGGCAATGGTCTGGCGGCGGCGGCTCAGCCGTTGCCGCTCTTCGCGCCGGTCGCCGTTGGTCGATGTGACCGGTGCGGGAGGCGCGGGAGGCGTGGGGACGGGCCGCGGCGGGG
>NZ_DAOTWH010000195.1:0-10692 GCF_034435895.1 Chloroflexus sp. | reverse complement strand
CGGCCAGCGGCTCGCTGCGCACGGCACGCAGCAACTCTTTGCTGGCCGCAATCGCTTGCGGGCCGCCACACAGCAGATCGGCCACGACGTTATCTACCGCGGTATCAAGCTGCTCTACCGGAACCACTTCATGCACTAAGCCAATCGCCAGCGCCTGCGCCGCCTTGATCCGCCTCCCGGTCACAAACAAAGCGCGGGCATGGCCAAACCCGATCCGAGCCGCCACAAAGCGGGCAATCACCGCCGGCAACAACCCCAAACGCACTTCGGTCAAGCCAAACACCGCATCATCGGCGGCCACCGCATAATCGGCGCAACAGACCAACCCTACCCCGCCACCCAAGGCCGCCCCATGCACCCGCGTCACCACCGCCTGCGGCAGCGTATCGAGCGCGGTAAACATCGCATCAAGCCGGGTCGCATCGGCGACATTCTCTTCATGCGAATACGCCAAACTATTCCGCATCCAATTCAGATCTGCTCCAGCACAAAACGATGGCCCTTCACCTTGCACCACCAGCACCCGCACCACCGGATCATGCCGCACCTCGTGACAGACCTCGGTGATGCCGGCGATCACTTCCGGGTTAAACGCATTATGCACCGCCGGACGTTGCAGGGTCAGCGTCGCCACCGGCCCGTTGCGGGTCAGGGTCAGCACTGCCATAGCGATACTCCTGTGTGAATGCAAAAAGGTTGGCTTAACGCGAAGAGTGTAACCCAAAGATGCAGAGGAGGCAAAGCCGCAAAGAGTGTAACGCAAAGACGGGAGGAACGCGAAGGTCGCAAAGATGATTGTAAGGATGGGCCGCAAGTACGGTTGGGGGTAAACACCCCAAAAAACCTTAGCGTCCTCTGCGCCCTTTGCGCTTTTGCGTTTTACCGTCTTTGCACCTCACTCAAGCGGCAATTCGACACTCGCTAACACCTCAGCCAGAACATCCGCCGCCGTGCGCCCGCGCAACGCCGCCGCAGGCCGCACCAGCAAGCGATGGCTGATGACCGGCCCGGCCAGCGCCTTATAATCATCGGGCAACACATAATCGCGCCCGGCCAATGCCGCCCGCGCCTGCCCGGCCCGAAACAGAGCCAGCGTCGCCCGCGGACTCATTGCCAGCGCCAGATCGGGATGCGCGCGCAGCGCCTGCGCCACTCGCACCACATACTCGCGCAACGACGGCGCCACCCGCACCCCATACAACACCCGCTGCAACGCCGGCGCCTGCGCCCCATCCACCACCGCCGCAAGCTGCGTAATCGGATGCTCGCCGGCCAGCGCCGCTAACATCTGCACCTCTTCAGCCGGAGACGGATAACCCAGCCGCACCTGCACCAAAAATCGGTCGAGCTGCGCCTCCGGCAAAGGAAAGGTACCCTCAAACTCAATCGGATTCTGGGTCGCCAAGACCAAAAACGGCTGCGGCAGCAAATGGGTCGCGCCATCAACGCTCACCTGCCCCTCACCCATCGCCTCCAACAAAGCGCTTTGCGTGCGCGGCGTCGCCCGGTTAATCTCATCAACCAGCAACACATGGCTAAAGAGCGGGCCGGGTTGAAAGACAAACTGGCCGGTCTGGGGACGGTACACGCTCACCCCGGTCAAATCGTTCGGCAACAGATCAGGCGTACACTGCACCCGCCGGAAACTCAACCCCAACGACACCGCCAGCGCGCGGGCCAGCATCGTCTTCCCCACACCGGGAACATCCTCGATCAACACATGCCCGCCGCACAGCAACGCGATCAACAACAAGTCAATCGCCTCGTCCTTCCCGACGATCACCCGCGCCACATTTGCGCGCACCCGCCCGGCAAACTCAGCCAGCGCGCGCATGTCAGTTGAGGTTGATGGTAATGTCACGTACTCTCTCTTTACCGCAGACCTACCCGATCCGGATGCGCTTGGTTCGATAAGATCACACAGAAACCTACGGATGTAACGGATTGGGGGCGAACATTGTCCTTAGCGATCCGTCATATCCGTGTGAATCCGTGTCCTAGATGCCCGATCTATCCCAACTCGCGCCAATTCCGTATCTTCCAACTTGTGGAAATCCATGTCTCATTCCTGCTCATCATTATATCCGATAACGGCCCGATCTCACCCTCCCGCCAAATTGCTTGACACTCGCAATCCCACATTATCCCACATTATCCCACACTATCCCACACGAAACCCACATGGGTGTTAGGAATTTTGGAACGGATGTTCGGATTAAGGTATAGAACCTACCTCTCAACAGGTATTGCGCACCACATGAGAAAATGCCATTATATACGCACGCATCTGCTCTAGCCAACCAAGAATAGCATGTATTACACATGCCATCTTACCCGCCGATCTTCCAGATTCGCTAAGCTGTTGGTCTTGCCGTGGTAATCATCGCCGGAGAACGGTATGGCCTCGTATTTATTCTTACTCACCATTGGCCCGGTGCAATCGTTTATCGCCGCAGCGCGTAAATCGCGTGACTTGTGGGCCGCTTCACATCTGCTCAGTGAACTCTCGCGCTACGCAGCGCAAGAGTTGAAAGCGTTGAACGCCACCCTCATTTTCCCCGCCCGAGAGGAGCTGGACAAACATGAAGTGGTGAACCGCATCTTGGCGCGCATCGAAACTGATCAGCCCGCAGCGACCGGCGCCGCGCTTGAGCAACGCATTCGTGAGTATCTTCATAAGAACGCTGAGCAATGTTTCCAACAAATAGAAGGTTTGAAAAAAGAGACAGACGCGCGGAAACACGCACTAGATCAGATTGACGAGCTGCTGGAGATTACATGGGCCTGTGTGAAAGAGTCTGGCAATTACCAAAACGATCGCAATGCCGTTGAGCAAGCCCTTGCCGCGCGCAAAGCGACACGCGATTTCGGCCAACCAAGTTACAAAGCAGAAGTGCCGAAATCTTCGATTGATGGCCTGCGCGAGTCGGTTATTCCAGAGCATTACTATCCAAGACCTAGCGATAGCGAGACAGAACGCCGCCGGAAAGAATGGGAATTGCTCAAATACTTTGGCGCTAAACCATCGGAACGACTGTCAGGCGTTGATCTGCTCAAACGGCACTTGCCCGGTGAAGGCGGTGTGACCAATTTCCCAAGTACATCGCATATCGCAGCGCTGCCATGGCTGGCCCGCCACGAGTTAAGCTCTAAAAGCGCGTTTGAGGCTTACGTCAAAGATATCCAGCAATACTTTGCTCAAAATGCGCAACCGGCCAAGATTAACCAAGAGTGCTTCCAGCACATAAAGCGCTTCGAGCACATAAACCTGCTGCAAGGCTACGACGCTTCGATCTTGTTTGAAGAGCGGCTCGCCGAGGATGTAGGAGAAGCTGAACTAGCGGAAGCGCGCAGCCGTTTGCACGAACTCTACGAGGCGATTGGCTCGCGACCTGAACCGTACTATGCTATTCTGCACGCCGATGGTGACCGGATGGGGAAGGTGATCGACAATCTCGCAGCACAAGGGATCGAAGCGCATCAGCAGTTTTCACGCAGCCTCGACAGCTTTGCCGCCGACGTGCGCTCGCTCGTAGAAGAGACCTATCGCGGTGCGCTGGTCTATGCCGGTGGTGATGATGTGCTCGCATTTGTGCCGCTCGACACGGTACTGGCCTGCGCCTACAAGCTAGCGCAGCGCTTCGCCGCAGCATTGAGCGCTTACACCGCCATTGACGGCAACAAAACGATTGCACCAACGCTCTCGGTTGGCATCGCTATCGTTCACCATATTGAGCCGCTCTCTGCCACGCTCGATCTTGCGCGCCAAGCCGAGAAGGCTGCGAAACGCAGCCGCAACGCATTGGCCATCATCCTCAGTAAGCGGAGCGGCGCCGATACGACAATCAGTGGCGGTTGGGATACCGATTTCGTTGATCGGCTGGAATGCTGGATCAAACTGCACCAGACTGATTCGTTGCCTGATGGCGCTGCCTTTGAGTTGCGCGATTTGTACAACCGGGTGGGTCGCGTGTTACCTCGTGAAGCATTGCAGGCCGAAGCGATGCGAATTTTGCAACGCAAGCGCGCCGCTCGCGGCCAAATCGAAATCGGGCAAGACGATCTTGCTCTCTTCGAGCGAACCATAATGCAACACGGCGTCAATGTGCTCGCCAACGAATTGATTGTCGCCCGCGAATTCGCCCGCGCTCGCGGTTTGCAATCTGTTGAGAAGAGGATACCGGCATGACGCTTTGGATTATCGAGCCCCGCGATCCGCTGATTGCGCGCGACGGCCGCCCTTTCGGCCCCGATCCCGGCGCCCGCGCCGAAAGCTTATCGTTTCCTCCCCCCTCTATGGTGGTTGGCAGCCTGCGCCATAAGGCCGGCCTAACCGCCGATGGCCACTTTAATAAAGCGTCCATTGATCACATTAAAAGCCTGACCATGCGCGGCCCGTTGTTGGTCGAGCTTGATCACGATGGCCAATTTAAGCAGTTTCTCTTCCCGGCCCCCGCTGATGTGGTAGCGCTTGAGACTGAACCTGCGCCAGACAAGTCCGATTGCGCAAGCGATGGCAAGAAGCAATCGGTTCATCTCGAACTGAAACGGATGCAGCCTGCCAAGCTAGCAGCCATTACCAACCTACCCGAAGGTCTAGGAGCTAGTTGTACTCGCTGCCGGCGCGAAGGGCAAACCCAGCAGCCGCGCGCCGCAGTTCTGGCATGAGGAATCATTCTTCCAATGGCTGCTCGAACCAGACAAGCTGACCGGCATTGCAGACCTCGAGTTAGGCATTGCTAGTTTACCGCGCAATGTGCGTACCCACGTCAGCATCGTTGCGCAGACCCAAACTGCCCGTGAGGGAGCACTGTTTCAAACCTCTGGTCTCGAGTTTGCCCAAGGCGATCACCAACTATCGTTGGCGAACATACGCCATTTCGCGCTTGCTGCCGCCTTTGAAGACGCCAACGGCCAACCGTACACACCGCCACACTTCACCGGTGGCCTTGCCCCGCTCGGCGGCGAACGGCGGATCGCGCGTTGGGTGCGCATTGACCACACCTTGCCCAAACCGCCGCCCACCTTGGTAGAGCGGATCAAAACAGATCGCAAAGCGCGCGTGATCTTGCTTTCCCCCGCCCACTTTACTGACGGTTACCGTCCGCCTATTGAATGGCAGCGCGGCGGTGTTACGGCCAAATTGCAAGCTGCGGCAGTGCCACGAGCGCAGGTGATTTCAGGCTGGGATTTAGCAAAGAATAAACCCAAGGAAACGCGCCGGCTCGCCTCGGCTGGATCGGTTTATTTCGTTTGTTGGTCAGATGAAACCAACGGAGAAGAGATAGAACGCTGGTTCTGGGCCACGTGGATGCGCAACGTGAGTGACGACGAGCAAGCTTGCCGCGATGGATTCGGCTTAGCGGTGTTAGGTGTGTGGTGAAGGAGCAACCTATGAATCGACCATTGCCTGAATTGAGCGTACCATCGCTTCAAACTAGATCAGACGCGCCGGTGACGCATACCCGTTTCTACCGCGTGATCACCCCCCTCTTCGGCGGTGGCGTCACCCCACAGCAAGCTGACCCGATAACAACCGTGCGCGCCAGCGAAATTCGCGGCCAGCTTCGTTTCTGGTGGCGCGCAACCCAAGCCGGACGTTATGGCAAAGATGGGTTGCGGCAAATGAAGTGTGATGAAGATAAGCTGTGGGGATCGACAAGCACCCCTTCTCAAGTGCAGATTGAAGTGCGTAAAGGTAGGGGTAATTTAATTAGCCAAATTAAAGTTAATCGATTTTGGGGCGATCCCGACTCACCTATTAGTTACGGCGCGTTCCCCCTAAGAAAAATTGGTAATACATCACTAGGAGGCCTATACTTTGACGTCACCTTTGAGCTAGCCGTTACCCTTCCCCTTGATCCGGCATTACGCCAGCAGGTTCTCGCGGCGTTCTGGGCATGGGAGACTTTCGGCGGGATTGGCGCGCGCACCCGGCGCGGCTTCGGCGCAATCTATTGTGAAAAGGTTGACGGCGATCAGGATGTTGGCCCATGGCATCCGCTTCAAGCCGATAAAGACGAGGTGGAGAAGTGGTTATGCGAACATTTACAACGGTTTGTGCAGCCGAATGATGCGCCTGAAGGGGTGCCGACCCTGTGGAGCGAGTATCGTATCGTGGTGAATTACAACCTAGAATCAAAGTGCACCGAACTAAAGAACGCTATTGAAGGCGCTTGCCCAAAATGTCGAGAATGGCTACCTGCTCTTATCGCTTGGTACTATCCAATTGAAAAGATGAAACAATTTCGCCAAAGCCGGAGTGAAAACTATGGCCGCAGCTATTGGCCTGAACCCGATGAGATCCGGCGGCGCACGAAAGGTTTTCCGGGGAAGCATCAGGAATTGTCGAAGACGCGCAAATTTCCCCGCGCTGTCTTTGGCCTGCCCATCGTCTTCCATTTCAAAGACGAAGACATCCCACGAGTGACCTTGCAAGGCTCCAAGCATGATCGGTTGGCCAGCCGTTTGATCTTGCGACCGCTGCAATGCGCAGACGGTAAATTCGTGAGTATGGCGCTCGTTTTGAAAGGGCCTGAGCTGCCACCCGATGGCCTGAAGCTAGTTGGCGCAAACAAGGGGCAGGAAACCGGCATCGACACCAAACCGCTAACGGAGGAAGAAGCCAAATTCCCGCCACTGGAAGGTAAAACTGACGTGCTCAAAGCATTTCTCGATACCCTGTAAAGGAGTAACCGCATGACTACTGCGCGTGTATACTTCCTCCATGCCCTTTCACCTTTGCATGCCGGCACCGGGCAAGGAGTAGGAGTGATTGACTTGCCGATTGCGCGCGAGAAGGCAACGGGCATTCCCTACCTGCCCGGCTCCTCGATTAAAGGTGTGCTGCGTGACACGATGCAAGCGCAGAACCAGAATGGTGTGGTCAAGAAGCTGTTTGGTCCTGACACGACCGACGCGGCTGAACACGCCGGGGCAGCCCAATTTGCCGATGCGCTCCTGCTGCTGTTACCGATCCGCAGTCTGCGCGGCATCTTCGCATGGGTCACGTCACCCTACCTCTTGCGCCGGTTTGTCCGCGACGCGCGCGAGACCGGTCTCACACCGCCAAGCCAGATTCCGGTTCCACCAGAGCGGCGACAGGCATTGGTAAGTGGAAACGCTATTGTCCTCAACCATAATGAAGAGCAACTCGTTGTGTTAGAAGATCTCGATTTAATGGCAAGCGTATCACCGCCGACAAAAGAGTGGGCAGCTTGGCTGGAGGAACAGGCAACGCTTGAGGATGCCATCCAACGCTTCTGCATCGTCCACGATGATGTATTGTCTTTCCTGTTGCAAACCGCTACCGAAGTCGTAGCCCGTATTCGCCTGCAAGACGACACTAAAACAGTGGCGAAAGGAGCGCTTTGGTACGAAGAGGCGTTGCCCGCAGAGACTCTGCTGTACGGTGTGATTGTAGCCCAGACAATCAATCAATATTTGGCTGCTCAAGCCATCAACGATCTCCAAGTGTTTGATCAGAAGATCTTCCAGTTCGGCGGCAGCGCCACCGTTGGACGCGGCATGTGCCAGTTCCGCTTGGCCGGAGGTACCAAATGAGCAATGAACGTCTCGTAACCCGCGAACAGTTTTATGCCAAGGCGGTATTTGACAAAATTAAACCGTTCTTGGATCGCCCGGAATCAGACAAGAAGAAATACGGTTCGCTGGCCCACAAGCTGCCGATCTTGATCCGTACTGCCGGCTTGGCCCAAGCCTTGGCCTTTGTGCAGGCGCGTAATGATGAGAAATCCCCGCAACGCCAATTGTTGCGCGATCTGACCGATGTGCTGCGCGAGAATAAAGTACTCGCCCAAAACGCTGATCTGGTCAAGCGTAGCCGCGAAGCTCCCTTTGACGAGTACATGCGTCTCACTGAAGCTTCGTTGCAAGCATTGCTCTGGTTCAAGCGCTTCGCCCAATCCGAACTGAAGGTGCAAGCTGGCGAAGAAGCATAGGAGTTCATTGCGATGCCGTTATCTAGCATCCGCCAAGAAGCGCTCAGAGATATCGAGCCAGAAGGCCAAAATGTTCATGCCGGATTGTGGCTCGATCGATTCTTGGCTGAGCAACCCAGAACCAACGAACCCATTACCGGCAAGCATCCCTACACCAAGCATATCGAGCAACTGGAGAAATGGAAAGTTCCCACCAGCTATAAACAGTTTTTCAAGCGCTGGGAACAAGGATTGCAAGCCTTCAAGAACCAGTTGCCAGCAGGTTACACACTCCTCACCGGTAAGGCGACCGCGCGCGGGCGAATTGTCGTTGGCCTAGGTGCAGAGGGTGTACTGGAGAATGCAATTACGTTGCATCACACCTACGGCCTCCCCTACCTTCCGGGTAGCGCGCTCAAAGGTCTCGCCGCGGCGTATGCCCACCAGTACCTCGCCGATGAGACATGGCGCCGTCCGCCAATTGAGATTGCTGACGATGCGCCCGTCATCGCGCACGAAATCGTCTTCGGCTCGACGCGCAGCGCCGGCTACGTAACCTTCTTCGATGCGCTGTACGTACCGGAAGACAACGAGCTGCCGCTCAAACTTGACGTTCTTGCCGTCCACCATCCCGACTACTACCAGAACGATCCGCCTGTCGCGCCGCCCGCCGATTGGGATAGCCCAACGCCGATTAGTTTCGTCAGCGCTATTGGCGTCTATTACGTTGCACTCGCTGGCCCCGAAGCGTGGGTCACGGTTGCTTGGGAGATATTGAGCCAAGCTCTTGATAAGTTAGGCATCGGAGGCAAGACATCGGCTGGATATGGCCGGATGAATCTTGCCAAGCCCGACCAGCCAGCATCGCCGGGAGCTGAGGCAACCCCAGCGCCGCAGGCATTGACGCTGCCGCCGCTATTTGAAATGGCGCTTAAAAAAGCGAATGCCGGCTCGCTCCCCAACATTATCTCACAATGGCGTGAATTACCACCTGAACTGCGCCAACTTGGCGCTGAGGCGATCATTAAGCATGCCCGCGACATCAAGGTGAAAAATCTTGAAGAAAAGCCATGGTTCAAGGAATTGCAACAAGCCTTGGGCAAAGAGGAAAAATAGGAGTTCGACCTGTCTCATATCTCGGCCTATCGTAATCACTAACGAGAACCTGTGGCCTGTCAAGAATGTCCATTTTGTGCAATAGTGATGGATGTCTAAGTATAGAAACACAGCGCTAGCATAAAACACAACCACCTACCCAGACGCACTCCCTACTGCGGCTGGCCCAACCACCTATCGCCAACATCCAACCGGCACAGAGTAATCGCGTATGACTCAGCAACCAACCGCCCTGCTCATTCTGATCGGTGGCCGGCAGATACCGAATATCCTCAGCGCGCAGCACCTCCGTCCGCAGATCATTGCGCCGATTGCGTCTCACGAGGCGCTCAAACCCGGCCAAGCGTGGGATAAGGTGCGTCCCGCGCTCAACAATATTGGGAGTACGATCTTGCCGCCAGCCGCAGTGGACGCCTTTGATCTCGATCAAATCAAGCAAGCCTGCGCTAACGTCATCGACTCCCATCCTGCGATGCATTGGGTGTGTAACATCACCTGCGCCACAACCATTATGAGTATTGGCGCGTATGAAATAGGGCGGGATAAAGGGGCGGATGTGTGGTACTTCGATACCAATAGCCAGCGGGTGATTGTACTGGCCGGCCAGCCGCCACAGGGTAATCCATATCGCTTATCTGTCACCGAATATCTTCGCATCTATCAGCGCCAAGCAAACCCGGCACCGCCGCCGCCGCAATCGTGGCTCGAACTCGCCCGCCAGATGGCGCAAGCGCCAGATGAAGCGATTGAGTTTCGTGAGCAGTTGCGCACAGTGGGGGCAAATGCTAGCTATAGCGAGCAGCGCTGGTTGAAAGGCGTATCGCTGACATCGGCTATGCAGGACTGGCTGCCATCGCTCAGAGATGCCGGTTTCATCGAATACGAGTGCCAAAATGATTTATACAACCTTCATCAGGTGCATCGGGATTTGTGGAAATTCGTCGATGGTCTATGGCTTGAAATTGTTGCATGGGATGCAGCGCGCCAAGCTGGTTGTTTCGATGATTGCCAGTACGGGCTTGAGATGCCAATCGCCGGACAAGCCGCGATGAATCAGCTTGATCTCGCCGCAACTTCTGCGGCTTCGCTGTTGATTGCCGAATGCAAAACCGATCAGAACCCTTTCAAAACGTCGTACCTCGACAAACTCCAATCAATCACTGATCTGATCGGCGGTTCATTCGTCGTCAAGCTATTTATTGCGGCCCGCAGCCGCCAAAAGGCCAATTGTGATGCTTTGCGATCATTTTCCGATCAAGCCAAAGCCCGCCAGATCGTCGTCGTTACCGGTGAGCAGTTGCCGAACTTGAAAGACATCTTGGCAAAGGAAGCGAAGACGCCAACCTACTCACGGACATAGGCGCCAAGCCGTTTTTCACGCTTGAACAGCTCACCCGCTACAAGGGGGTAAGAGCGTCAACGCAAAGACGCAAAGCGAGCAAAGACGCAAAGACCGCGAAGATCGCAAAGGGTTGGGAATGGGGGAAGAAGAGCGGGAGTACCTTGCCTTTTTCCTCCTCCATCTCTGCTCTCACTAACGCGAGAGCGGGTTGCTGCTGCCTTGCGCGCAACCGGTGTCTGCAGCGACGACACAGCCACTCCCCCTCTCCCACCTCACGGTGGGAGAGGGGGTTGG
>NZ_DAOTWH010000194.1:0-3849 GCF_034435895.1 Chloroflexus sp. | reverse complement strand
GGCAGGGTCGCCAGCCAGTCGCCGTGCCCCACCCGCCGCGCCGCCGCCAGCACCTCCTCGTCGCTCGCGTCTGGGTTCCCGTAGCGAATGTTCTCGCGCACCGTCCCGTCGAACAAAAACGGCGTCTGCGTCACCATACCCAATTGGCTGCGGTAGGCCGCCAGATCAAGCCGGCGAATGTCGTAGCCGTCGATCCAGATCTGCCCGCCTTGAAACTCGTAGAAACGGGCGATCAGCTTGGCAATGCTGCTCTTGCCGGAACCAGTATGGCCAACCAGCGCCACCCGCTCACCCGGTTTAATGTGCAGATTGAACTGGCGCAACACCGGTTCGCCCGGTTTGTACGCAAAATCGACCTGTGCAAAGGTGATCTCGCCGCGCAACCGGCCCGGATCGATCCGGTCGATCTGCGTCACCCGCGGTTCGGCGTCGATCAGCGCAAACACCCGCTCACCAGCGGCCAATCCCAGTTGGAACTGGCTCCAGAACGAGGCGATGCTGGTCAGCGGGAACCAAAAGCTCTGCAAGCCTTGGATGAACAGAAACCACGTGCCGGTAGTGAGTTCGCCGGCGTAGACCTTCTGCCCGCCGAGATAGACCAGCAGCGCGGTGCCGGCGGCGGCCAGCAGGTTGAGCAGCGGAAAGATGCTGCTGAAGGTGTAGCGCGTGTACAGATTCACCCGCCGGCTCTTTTGGTTGACATCGAGAAAGTCGGCATAGACCGCCTGTTCTTGGCGGAAGGTCTTAGCGACCCCGATCCCGCTTACCGTTTCTTGGATATGATTGCTGACTTCGGCATTCACCCGCCGCGAGGCGGTGATCACCTTGCGCGCAATCGAACGGAAGGCCAGCGCTGCGCCGATGATCAACGGTGCTAACCCCAACAACACCAACGTCAGCGACCAACTGACGGTGGCGAGATAGCCGACCAGCACTACTACCAGCAACAACCGGCTGAGCAGATCCATGGTCAGCGTCATTACCTGCGCAAAGGCGGCGGTATCGGAATTGACCCGGCTGACGATCTTGCCCGACGGAAACTCGTCGTAGAAGCTGAGGTCGCGGGCTAGCACGGCATCGGCGGCGTCGCGGCGCAGCGCCAGCACCACTTCGCCGATGGCCCGCACCGACATCGTTTGCCGGATCAGATTAAATACCCACGACAAACAGGCGATCAGGGCCAGCGCGCTGGCCAGCACCGCCGCCTGATTGAGCGAGGTCGCGGTCTGTATCTCGTCAATGCTGTACGAGATAAAGATCGGGATGAGCGCCTCGATCAATGCGGTGGCGCTA
This sequence comes from Chloroflexus sp., assembly GCF_034435895.1. Classification (GTDB taxonomy): domain Bacteria; phylum Chloroflexota; class Chloroflexia; order Chloroflexales; family Chloroflexaceae; genus Chloroflexus. Next base: position 2,556 of record NZ_DAOTWH010000194.1, on the reverse strand, counting down.
ATCATCAACGCGGCGGTGATGATCTTGGCGGCTTGTGGGCGAAAATAGCGCAGAATCCGCCGCACCAGTTCGCCGTCGCTATATTTGCGATCATAGCCTTCGGCATCGAGGCCATCAAACAGAAAACCCATGGCCGTCCTTTCTGCCCATCAGAGTAATCATCACGCCGTTAACTTGCCGCTGGCGCCGGGCGGGCCGCCGGATGCTCATAGCGAGCAAAGATTCGCCGGTAGTGCGGTGAGGTGCGCAGCAGCTCCTCGTGGGTGCCGGCGGCAACTAACCTCCCGCCATCGAGCACCAGTATCTGGTCGGCCCAGCGGATCTGCGCCAGCCGGTGGGTGATCAACAACACCGTCCGCCCTTGCTGCGCCTGCCGGATCGCGCGCTGAATCTCGTCTTCGGTCGCGCTATCGATCGCGCTGGTGCTATCATCGAGAATGAGAATGCGCGGATTGGCGAGAAACGCGCGGGCCAGCGCGATTCGCTGCCGTTGCCCGCCCGACAGGGTTACGCCGCGCTCGCCGATCACCGTCTGGTAGCCGTTCGGCAGGCGACTAATGAACTCGTGGGCTTGGGCGGCCCGTGCCGCCGCCTCGATCTGATCTTGAGTGGCGCCGGGAGCGCCAAAGGCGATATTCTCGCCGATCGTGCGCGAGAAGAGGAAGATATCCTGCTCGATCTTGCCGATCTGCGAGCGCAGCGCATCCAGATTCCACTCGCGCACATCTACCCCGTCAATTAGTACCCGCCCGCTGGTCGCGTCATAGGTGCGGTTGACGAGCTGGGTCAATGCACTCTTGCCGCTGCCCGTCTGGCCAACGATCGCCACCGTCTGCCCGGCGGCAATGCGGAACGAAATGTCGCGCAGCACCTGATGCGGCTCTTCGCCGGGATGAGTGGCAAAGCTAAAGCTCACGTTCTCGAACTCGATCTCGCCGCGCACTGGCGCGCGATAGCCGTTCGGGTTTTCGTCGAGGTCAGTCTCGGCGTTGATGATAGCGAGAATGCGGCGCGCGCCAGCCAACCCAGCCTGAAAGACCGAGAAGGCAAAGAGCGAGATGAAGGTCGGGAAGCGCAAGACATTCATCAACCCGATCACCGCGACCACTTGCCCCAACCCGATGTCTCCGGCGCTGTAGAGCCACAGGGCATGGAAGAACTCCGCACCTAGCGCAATCCCAAACAGCAAGAGCGGCAAATAGCGCGCCTCAATGTCACCTTGCTGCACAAATAGGTCGCGGAACCGTTGCGCGTTACGCAGATACTTCGAGCGTTCCAGCGCCTCGCGCGCGCTCGCCTTCACCACCTCGATCCCGCTGATCGTCTCTTCCAAGCCGGCATTCATCACGCCATACTGCTCGCGCTGGCGCTGGATCACCGGCATCAACCGGCGCAGATACCAACGCGCGGTGACGATATAGCCCGCCACAAAGATCAACGGCACAATGATCAGGCGCGGTTCAGTGAAAAAGATGAAGGTCAGCGGCACGACGATCCCCAACACCGTTTCCGAGATCAAGGTAGCGCCGGGTACGATCATATTCGCCACAAAATTGGCATCGTCGGTCGCGCGGGCCATCAAGTCACCTGCCCGCTGGCGATCGTGAAACGCCTTGCTCTTGGCCAGCAAGCTCTCGTAAAACTCTTGCCGCACATCGGCTTCGACCCGCGCTGCCACATTCTCAGCCGATAAGCTGCCGATCAACGCCGTCACGCTATCCGTCACCATCACGGCCAGCACTGCCAACGCCAACCCGGTCAAGGCGACGTAATCAGGCGGGCCGCTCAACACATCAGCGGCGCGCCCGATCAATGCTTGCGCCCCTGAATACGCCGCCCATGCGGTGATGAAACACAGGTAAAATCCCAACACAAACGGCCAGTAGCGCGCCACATGCGAGAGCAGCCAACGCGCGACGCTGCGCCGGTCGTAAACGTAGGCCGAAGCAACCGTAAATTCACTACGCTGCACGATTGTAGGCTCCTCTCTTGTCATCGCAACGTGACCGCCATTCGTAATCGTATGGTGCTGCGCCGCCGTGTGTATCGTGGCGAACATAGAACATTATTGCGAGTATACCCCACTTCCCCACCCAACGAGATCAGTCGTAAGGTGTAACCTTTTACCTGTGTTCAACGTACAGATCGCGTGCTACAATTCGGTTGTGCTTGCGTTCTGCTGCGCGTCATCACGAGGAATCTTGTTATGTCGGCACGTGTGATAGCGGTAAGTGGCCCGCTGGCTGGCCGGATGTTTCAATTAGGTGAAACATCACTCACGTTTGGACGTTCGCCTGATAACGCGATTGTGATCGCCAGCCAGCGCGCTTCGCGCCGGCACGCCGAGATTAGGCGTGAAGGCGGGGCGTATGTGCTGGTCGATCTGGGCAGCTCGAACGGTACGTTGCTCAACGGCCAGCCAGTGCAGCGGCAACTCCTGCGCACCGGCGATACGTTTGTGATTGGTGATGAGGTGTTCCGGTTTGAAGAGCTGGCCGGCGCCGCGCTCGAACCGACCTTGCCCGTTGGCTCATCACCGCCGCCACAGCGTCCGCA
>NZ_DAOTWH010000193.1:0-9913 GCF_034435895.1 Chloroflexus sp. | reverse complement strand
CGGCGCATTGTTGGCGGCAGGCCCGTCGCGCCGGCGCGCCCGCGATTTTGGCGCTGGTTGCTGCTCTGCGTCACGATTTGATTCTACTGTAGGCGGTAACACCGGCGCAGGCGGCGAGAACAACGGCTCATCGTCTTCCAACAGACTCAGATCATCGTTCCACTCGAAAGCATCAACCTCATCACGGAGCATCCGGCGTTCACCCCGCTCGGCCTTAGCCGGACGCACCGGCGTAATCCCCTCAGCCGCGCGCGCGCGCGCCAGCGCCGCCACCTGTTCGGTAGCCAGCGTAATCTGCGGCATATCGTAGGTCTCGATCATGCCACTGCTGGCCAATTGCACCAACACTTGCTGCTTGAGCACGTGCTGGCCGACCACTTCACCCGGCCCATCGGGTGTCATCACCCACGTGCCGCGTTTGGACAACTGGCTGCGCATCTCCAGATACTGCTCGTGTTCGTATGAGAGACAACAGAGCAACCGCCCGCAAACCCCGCTAATCTTGCTCGGATTCAGCGGCAGGTCTTGATCTTTAGCCATCTTGATCGAGACCCGGGCATAATCGGGCAAGAAAGAGGCGCAGCAGAGAATCCGGCCACATGGGCCGATGCCGCCAAGCATCTTCGCTTCATCGCGCGGCCCAATTTGGCGCAGCTCAATGCGCGTTTTGAAGGTGCGGGCCAAATCGCGCACCAATTGGCGAAAATCGACCCGCTGATCGGCGGTAAAGTAAAAGGTCAGGCGGGAGCCATCGAAGGAGTATTCGGCCTTCACCAACTTCATCGGCAAGCCGTGCTCTTGCACCTTCTCGGCGCAACGGGCCAGCGCATCGGCATGATACTGTTGCAACTCGGCCATGCGGGCCAAATCGGCGTCTTCAGCGCGGCGCACCACCGGCTTCAATTCGCCGACGATCGCCTCATCGCTCACTTCACGTCGTTCAAACGCCACCCTTGCCAACTCAAGGCCGCGCACCGTCTCAACAATCACCGGATCACCGGTATGGAGTTCAAGATCGCGCGGGTCGAAGTAGTAGATTTTGCCGCTATCTTTGAACCGAATACCAACCACAATTGGCATACAACTTCTTTCTAAGCCAATCCACCCAGTCCTTACGGCCCCACATAGGCAATCGTTGCCTGCCCGCCGGGCTTAGCGCGCGGGCCGAGCACCTTATACGCACGCACCCGTTGCTGCTTGCCCTTCAGTTGCAACTCACCCATCTCTTGCAGTTCAAACTGATCGCTCACCAAACGGGCGGTATCTTCGCCAATAAAGACAGATCCCGGCTCGGCAGCCGATTCGAGGCGGGAAGCGGTATTCACGGTATCGCCGATGGCAGTGTATTCAAGCCGGTGGCGCGTGCCGAAGAAACCGGTATAGGCCGGGCCGGTATTCACCCCGATGCGGATGGTAAACGCCTTATCGGGATCGAGCCGGCTGACCAACCGCTGTTGGGCTTGCTGCATCTCAACCGCGGCAGAGACTGCGCGCAGGGCATGTTGCTCGTCGAGCGGCTCGTCAGGCAGGCGCGGCGCGCCAAAGATGGCCATAATGCCATCGCCGATGTATTTATCGACCGTGCCATTGTGACGGAAGATAACCTCGGTCATTTCGTGCAAATACTCATTGAGCAAATCTTGCACCTCCCGCGGCGAAAGCCGTTCGGAGAGGGCGGTAAAACCCTTCACATCAGCGAAGAGCACCGTCACCAGTTGTTCCTGCGCTTCCCAGAGCTTCCCGTGCTGGGCGACATAGCGCGAGAGCGCCTGTGCCACATTGGGCGAGAGGAAGCGTTCGAGATTTTGCCGCACCTGCCCCTGCACCCGCAGTTCTTCGGTGAGGCGGGCGCGTTCGATCGCCACCGCCGCCAAATTGGCAATCGCCACAACGATATCGCGGTCGCGGGGCGTAAACTGCTCGCGACCGGGCGAGTCGAGCAAAATCACCCCAATAGCGCCACCCTGCGTCAACAACGGCGCGCAGATGGCCGAACGGACATTCGCGGCGATAATACTCTTGGAACCGGCAAACTCTATGCGGGCATCGTGGGTGAGCACCGCTTCGCCGCGATCGATCGCTTTGCGTACAATACTGCCGGCAATCGCCACATCGCCGGTGCCGGGAGGCAAAATCACGCGCGGCACCAGATCGTCGCCCTTGCGCAGCAGCAAGAAACCGCGCTGCGCCGGCACCAGCCGGATAATCTCCTCCATCACCAAATCGAGCAGCTCGCGGTAATCGAGCGCCTGATTGACCCGCATGCTCAGTTGATAAAACGCTTGCAGATCGGTGGGTTGCAACTGCAATTCGTGCGCAGCAACCGCTTGCGACTCTGAGGCGACCGGAAAATAGCGGTTATCATCGAGCACCACGCTCTGGGCAGCGCGGTCTTCGTAGAGCAGCTCGAAGGGGCCGACCCCGATCACATCACCGTCGTTCAGTTGCTCTTCCTTCACCCGCAGGCGATTGACCGTCACCCCGTTGCGGCTGTTGAGGTCAATCACCCATGCCCGCCGATCGCGCAACTCCACCCGCGCATGCTTGCGCGAAACGATCGCATGGTTCAGCACAATCTCGTTATCGAGCTGACGGCCAATCGTCAGGCCGCGCTCGGTAATCGGGAAGGTGCGCTGCTTACCTTGAATGGTGACTGTGATCCGCGCCATAGATGTGCTCCAAACCTACCGGCGCCTACTTCTCAGCGAGATCGCCCCAAATCAATTCAGCGATATGCGTGGGCACAGTAATCGACAACCCCGGACGCCGGAGGGTGACGCCGATGGCGGGAACCTTATCGGTGATGGCAAACGCAGCGCCCGGCACCAAGCCATTAGCTTCGAGAAAGGCGACGATCGGCGTTTCTTCTTCGGCTTCTTCCGCGATACGGCGGATGGTGAACGACTGCCCCGGCTGGGCCGTATCAAGCCGGGTATTGCCGGCGTAGACCTCATTTTGACCGGGGATCGGATTACCGTGCGGGCAGGTTGTCGCCTGCCCAACCAGCGCCATAATCCGCTCTTCCATCACCGGCGAAAGCGCATGTTCGAGCCGGACGGCCTCTTCGTGAATCAGATGCCATGGCAATCCCATAACATCAACGAGAAATCGCTCGAGAATTCGGTGGCGACGCACCATCGCCTCGGCCAATTGCAACCCGCTGGGAGTGAGCGAAATCTCGCCGTGGGCATTGCGCTCGATAAAGCCTTTTTCGAGCAGGCGCGACACAATATGGGTCACGGTTGGCGGTTGCACCTTCATCCAACGGGCCAGCCGGGCCGCAATCACCGGCTCGTTGCGCGCCGCGAGGTAGTAAATCACTTCAAGATATTCACGTTCTTTTGCGGTTGGCTCGCCGCCTGAGCTGGTTTGCCGGCGGCGTAGCGATGCGACAGACTGGGAATTGCTCATACCTGCTTCCTCGCTGCCCGTAGCGCACCGAGCGGCACTTGCGGGTCGTGCTGCCAGCGACCGGGGATCACGTACCGGTTGCCGGCTTCGATGCTACCTTTCATTATAGCAGACGCGCTTAGCATACGGCATCTGAAGGAAGTGATCGCCAGACAGGATGCCGCTCAAAATAGTATTCCCCGCCATAACGGCGGGGAATACTTTTCGGAGAAGGGGGTCACCGGTTCGGTAAAGCCTAGCGGGCCTCACCAGCGGTGACACCCATACGCTTACTACTCATGGGCATCACCTCCTTCATGCCTGATCGGCTGTATGATGTGCGAGTACCGACTTTGGTACTATACCCAAGGTTGCGAACAAAGTCAAGGGTTGCGGGCAAGATCTTTGCCTGTCGCCCAGTGCTAGATCATGCGCTGCCCTGCCAAGCGCAGCCATCGCTGTGATATATTCGCGCCAAATATCCATAAGAGCTGGTACGATGGAATAGTAAGCGGCAATCGGCAATTGTCAGGGTAAGACACCTTATGAGCCAGAAGCAGCAATACTACCTCGTCGTGCGTGGCCGCCAACCGGGTTTATACCAGCAATGGCATGGCGCCGACGGCGCCAAAGCGCAGGTGGACGGGTTTCCCAATGGGTTGTACAAGCGTTTTGCCACGCTGGCAGACGTGCGCGCGTGGGTCGCTACGCTTCCGCCGGAAGAACGCGCCCAAGCGGAAGCGTTTCTCCCTGCGGAAGCGGAGACGCTACCGGTTTCGCCAACCGGCACGCCGGCAGATACAGTCGTGATGTACACCGATGGCAGTGCGATTGGCAATCCGGGGCCGGGCGGGTACGGGGTGGTGTTGCGCTACAACGACCGCTACAAAGAGCTATCCGGCGGGTTTCGCCATACGACCAACAACCGGATGGAGCTCATGGCGTGCATCGTCGGCCTGCGCGCGCTCAAACGGCGCCTAACGGTCACTATCCACAGCGACTCGGAGTATGTCGTGCAAGCGATGCAGCAGGGGTGGGTGCAGCGCTGGCAGAAGAATCATTGGATGCGGAGCGCGAACGAACCGGTCAAGAACGCCGATCTGTGGGCCGAGCTGTTGGCCTTGTGCGAACGCCATCAGGTGACATTTGTGCGGGTGCCGGGCCACAGTGGCGTGCCGGATAACGAACGCTGCCACGAGCTGGCGCTCGCAGCCGCGCAACAACCTGACCTGCCGCCCGATGAGGGGTTCGTGGCGACGTAGGGGGATCGGGATGAGAGCCAACACCAAGGCGCAGAGGACGTAAACGCAAAGGCGCTAAGAACGCAGAGGGCGCAAAGCGGTTTGAACTAATTCGCCATCTCGTCGCCCTCGGCGGTGCAACCTACCCCTTTCCCTGCGGGTTCAAGGATGTACAGAACATCTGATCCAAGGGAACCGGCCCGTAAGGGCCCAGCTACGGCTACAAAGCCCGCTGCGTGGGCTGATGGCCCTCACCTCCAGCGTCCTCTTCCGCCGTCAGCTAGGAGAGGGGGAGCTGCATAGTTTGCGGGACAGGCATCGTGATGCGAAAGACCGTAGCGCCCCTCTCCCGCGTCAGCGGGAGAGGGGCGGGGGTGAGGCTAGAACCATGTCACGACCAACAATTCTCTATTCCCTCCTTGCTTATGGCCTGAGCTGGTGCGTGTTTACGCCACTGGCCTTGCAAGGGTAAGGGATCATCAGCGGCGTGTCGGCGTGGTTGCACCTGCTCGGCGCGTATGGCTCGCTGGCGGCGGCGTTCGTCGTTACGCTGCTGACGGCTGGCCCTGCCGGGGTGCGCGAGTTGGCGGGCCGGATGGTGCGCTGGCGGATCGGCTGGGGTTGGTGGCTGGCGGCGTTCAGTCCGGTGGCCGTCTTTGGGGTGGTGGTGATCGCGCTCCGTCTGATCGACGGCATGTGGCAGGCCGCAGCGGGCTTTGGCTACGTCGCCGAACTGCCGCAACTCGGTGGGCTAGCAGGGTGGGCCGTCTGATTTCTCACCTTCGGGATTGGTGAAGAGACCAGCTGGCGCGGGTTTGCCCTGCCGCGCTGGCAGGCCCGCTACAGCGCCCGCGACGCTGCTCTGATCGTGGGGTTGCTATGGGCTGGTTGGCATGCGCCAGCCTTCTGCTACAACTATGAACGCTCGCTGATCGCTGTTGTCACCTTTGTCGTCGGGATCGTTGCCGGAGCGATGGTGCTAGCGTGGCTCTACAACAGCACTGGCAGCAGCATCTTGGCAACGGCGCTCTGGCACGGCACGTACAATGCCGCCGTGGCTGGCGGCAAAGCGGTGGTCGCGGCGGTCACGACCGCTGCCGTTATCCTTGCGTTCATCGTCATTGTGCGCCGCTATGGGCCAGCGCATCTCGCAGCGCGACCGAGGCAGGTGGTGGGGAAAGGGTGAAACGTTGCCGCTCAAGACGCTTAGGCAGACGCTCGCAGGATTTGCTCAACCTCGTCGGGACGCGACCAGCGCGCAATGGTCGAGAGTTCTTGCACTTGGCGAAAGTTTTCTTCTTCCCATACATCAGTGCAATCATCAAACAATGAAACAAACTGCAAACGAGGTTGTTCTACCTTCAGATGATTCAGATCGTAGCAGCCGGCCACGACGCGATCGGTAATCCGGCGCGCAACGGCGCGTGATCCGGTGGCAAGCAGAAACACGAGACTCGTTCGTTCGGCAATCCGTGTTTGATAATCAATTGGCCAGATTTGGCCGGATCGTCCGGTAAACTGCACCGAACGATCAAACGGAATGTGGCGCTCAGTCAGCCAGTCAGAAACTTCTTCCGCAATGGTCTCCATAGGTCGCGAACGCAATGTAAACCAGAGATCGGCCACACGCAACGCAGCTCGGGCAACCTAGAAGACGGCTTCGGCGGTGTGAGCTTGATCGGTCTTTTGAATCAACTGCCCGCGAAATCACTCGACGCCGAGGGTGAGGCAGATATCTTCGATGAAACGTCGTTGCTTCGGTGAAAGTTGCCCGCTAAACGACTGCATGCGCAGCCATCCAATCGCTTCGCCGAAATTGGTGACTTCGACGTGCGATTCGCGCTCGATCCCAAACACATCAATAATTCCGCCATCAGGATACATAAACGGCGTACGCACGCGGATGCCTTCTTTCGGGGCTGGACTGCACACAAACAACGGCGGATGCAGAGTTTGTAACTGCGCACACAACTCAATCGTGTTCATAGCGGCAGCTCCTCTTGCATGATCGGCGGGTGTATGATGCCAATGTGACGGATGTTGGCTTCAGCGCAAAACTGTTGCCAGACCGTGATTGGCTCATCCCATGCTGCCGTGATATCGGCGGGAACATACGCTTTTTTTATCTCGAAAGGCCTCGCTCCACCGATGTTTATGCTTTTCACCCACGCGCTGGCACGTGGGATTGTGGTGATCAGCGCCGAGATCTAAGGCGTAAATACGGCCAACAGTGCGGTGAATGAGCGTGATGTCAGTGTGCCGGCGAAGCGATTGTAACGCCCGACCACGAAGATTGGCCAGCCGGGTCTGAGCGTAATTCGACGCGAAACCCACGGGCAGGCAAGTGATCGGGGTCTTCCGCCCAAACAATATCTCGTTCTATTCGCTTGGTTTGATCGGCAAGAATTGCTTGAAAATCGGCTTGATCAAGCATGCTGTTCGCTCCTGCCCACCTTTTGCCGCTTTCGTCGTGCATAGTTCAGTATAATAGAACATCTAGCAATTGGATACCCCTAAAAGGAGCATCCCCATGATCAACGCCGATCGCCCGATCAGCCGGTTTCCGGTCGTTGACCGGAACGCCGATCTGCCGCCCGACATCCGGGAGCGGATCGAACAGGTGGCCGAAAAGAGCGGCTTCATCCCAAATGTCTTTCTCTTGCTAGCCCACCGTCCTGACGAGTTTCGCGCCTTTTTCGCCTACCATGATGCATTGATGGACAAACCCTCCAATCTCAGCAAAGCCGAAAAAGAGATGATCGTCGTCGCGACATCGGCGGCCAACGACTGTCTCTATTGCGTGATCGCCCACGGCGCGATTTTGCGCATCCGCAGCAAAAACCCGCGGCTGGCCGAGCAGGTCGCCACCAACTACCGGCGGGCCGAAATTACCCCGCGCCAGCGTGCCATTCTCGACTATGCGCTGAAAGTCGCGGTTGACTCGGCCCGGATCAGCGAAGACGACTGGCAGCCGCTGTACGCGCATGGCCTGACCCAAGACGACATCTGGGAGATCGGCGCGATCGCGGCCTTCTTTGCCATGAGCAACCGGCTGGCGAATATGAGCGCGCTGCGTCCAAACGATGAGTTCTACGCGATGGGGCGGTGATGCGTCGCTGACCGCCGGGGACGCGGGACAGCATCTCCCGCGTCCTTGGCATTGATGTGGTGAACGTTTACCGCCGAGGGTGCGGAGGAATAGCCACAACAAGACGCAAAAGGTACGAAAAGAAACGGGTTTTGTTGCGCGTTCTCTCCCCCTGCGGGGGCAAAGTGTTTACCCGAGGGTGCGGAGGAATAGCCACAACAAAACGCAAAAGGCACGAAAAGAAACGGGTTTTGTTGCGCGTTCTCTCCCCCTGCGGGGGCAAAGTGTTTACCGCGGAGGGCGCAGAGAGACCGCTCGAGGGCCGGAGGGCGGTGATGGCGCTGTGGTGAAGGTGTGTTTTTTACCGCGGAGGGCGCAGCGGGCGCAGGGGGGAGGGCGCACTACTCAAACACCCGTCTCGGTGTCGCTGTGGTGAATCGTTGACTGCCGAGGACGTGGAGAACGCAGAGAGGAGAACAGAGCGTAGCGGTGAGAGCCAACGTGTTATTGCGAGGGCGCAGAGCGCCCGCAGCAATCCCCGGCGGGAGCGAATGGAAACAGCTTGCTGGCGAGCAATCGCGCTGTGTCGCCTGTGACACAAATTAGGCCTTCCCTTTGTGCCCGCTGCGGTGGCGAGCTTGCCGCTGCGTTTGTAGAGTGCAGAAAAGTTCGGTGCATGCAGCGTCATTGAGGAAAGTTGTTAAGTGTTTCTACCGACCCATGTCTTTGACTGTAAGAATATGCGACAGCTCGCAACAAACTAATATGCCACGCCTTGGCCTTGCTTTCCACCTTACCCAACGCGGCAATGCGCAACACACTCGTTATGGCTGGCTGCGGCTCACGCCAGCCTACTCCGTCTATGCCGTAACCGATCTACTCAATCGTTATGCGCTGGCCGATGATGTGGTGCTCGATCCGTTCTGCGGTTCGGGAACCACAGCGGTAGCGTGTGCCGAACGCGGTTTGGCTTGTATTTCAACTGACATCAACCCGTTTTTGGTGTGGTTAGCTCATGCTAAAACAAGGATATATTCACCGGCGGAAGTTGACCGGTTTCGCCAGATTGCTGCCGAGATTATTCAACATGTCGAAACGATACCACGTGATGCAATCTGGTTGCCTGCGATTCATCAGCGCGAAAAGTGGTGGGATACCGAGGTGTTGCATCTACTAGGGGCGCTATGGTATCAGATTCAACAACTCCGCCAGCAGATTTCAGCATCGATCCACGATTTACTCAAGATCGCATTTTGTCGGTTGGTTATTCTGCACTCGCATGCGAGTTTTAGTCATCAATCAATGTCATTTAAAAAGCGCGCCAACCGGGTCTGTTTGTCCGGACGCTTGATGATCTTGGTTTGACGTGGCAGGCGAGCGTCAATGATATTGCGTGTTCGTTGCAGACTCCCATTATTGCGTCGCCGGCGATTCATCTGCACGATGCGCGCCAGCTCTCAACTCTGATCCCGCACGATTCCATTTCACTGGTCATCACCTCGCCGCCGTATCCTAACCGGATGAGCTATATTCGCAAGTTGCGTCCCTATATGTACTGGCTCGGCTATCTGAACAACGGGCGCGATGCCGGCGAACTCGATTGGCAAGCTATAGGCGGTACGTGGGGGATTGCCACTAGTTATATTGGGCGCTGGCCAATACCGGATGATCACGGTGTTGTATACCCTCATTTTGCTGAGTTTATCCAACGGATTGCCCAACATAGCGATCTTTTAGCGCGCTATGTTGCGAAGTATGTTGTTGATATACGGCAGCACATTGCGGAACTGTATCACGTCACGCGACACCATGCACGGGTCTTTTACATTGTTGGCAATTCGACGTTTTACGATGTGCTGGTGCCTACCGAACAGATTCTGGCCTCGATACTGCAAGCAGCTGGTTTTAGTCGAATAGACATAACTCCACTACGCAAACGCACCTCGAAGAAGGTATTGTACGAGTATATTGTGTCAGCCCAGAAAACATGATTCTTGCTACACAATTCCTGCCTACATACCATCGTTTTATCCCCCTCCCACGGTAGACAGCCGCGATCAAGCGTGTTATATTCAAGACAAACCGCCGCCTATATCCAACCTAAATTGGCATGCAAGAGGTTGTCATACCATTTCACATTGTAATCGGCGCGCGCGCGCCGCAAGGGTATCCGTTGCGGGCAACGTGCGGCGGG
>NZ_DAOTWH010000192.1:0-17043 GCF_034435895.1 Chloroflexus sp. | reverse complement strand
GAGCCAGCGCCTCATCACCCTCAGCAGCGGCAGCCGGCGGCGGGGCCGGCGGTGGAGCTGGCGGCGGAGCTGGCGGCAGCGGCGTGCGTTCACCAGCCATCTGGCGCCGCGCCTGATCACGGGCAGCGCGCAAACGACCCAACACCGGATCAGGAGCAACCGGCACTGCACCAGCGGGTCGCAAACGTCCGGCCAGCGTGCCGAGCGGGCCAAAATCGCTGCGGCGCACCATCAACCGGCGGAGGGCAATATCAACCGGCAGCAAGATCAACGCTAATGACAGCAGCGGAAAAGCGATCTCTTGCGCCGAAAAGACTTGATTCAGGCGCGTAAACACCGCGGCTGGCTCGGTCACAAACCGACCCTTGGTCGTATTCGCTAGCTCAGCCAGTAAACCGGGGTTGGCCTGTGCGCTGCGATACTCTGAAGAATACGGCACGACCATCCCGGCAGTTTCTTGAATCACGACCCGATCACCGCGTGCGCCGGCAATCTGCACTAAATAGGTGCCGGGGACAGGACTTTCGAGCCGCGCCTGATACTGGTTGGGGGCGACCTGTGTCAACCGCACCTCACGCCGTGAGCCATCACCGCCGATCAGGGTAGCTGTCACCGTCAGATCATTCTGGCTTGCAGCCGTGGCAAGGCGAATGATCGTCTCGCCGCCGGCGACAGTTACCTCTGCGCGGACATCCTGCCCGCCGCGCGGCGTCAGATCTTCGATCAATTGGGCGGTAAAGCGGGGAAAACCTTCCCATGCAATCCAGTCGCGCGCCCACTTGCCTTTAGCATCGCTCAACCACGCTGCGCTCCGGCCAAGGCCAAATTGCCACGTGGCCAAAATCGGCTGCTGGTCTTCAGTGGCCAGCAGTAATTGCGCAGTATCTTTGAGCGTGCTGCCATTGTAACCATAGAGCGGCGGAATTGTGCTAATACCGGCCAGAATCGGGCTGCTGCCGTAGCGTACCGGCACAAACGGCTGCTCAATAATATAATTACCAATAGTCGTAATCGTCTCTTGGACAAAAATTTGCGGCACATCAGCCATATCAGCCGCCGGATAGTATCGTCCGCCACCCTCTGCCGCCAATTGTTGCAAATAGCTGGCCGAGCCGCTCCCGGCGGCGACGACGGTCAGCGTAATCCCCTGTTCACGCAGCCGGGAGGCAATATCGAGCTGATCACCACCGCTGCCCCAGCCATCGGTCAGCAGAATCATGTGCTTGATGCGAGCGTCAACTTGTTGCAGCATCTCTTCAGCGCGCAACAAACCGGCCCGAATATTGGTGGGGCCGCGCGGTTCGACCCCCGCCACCGCCTCCATAACCTGTTCGACCGTCGCGCCACGAGTGGCGGCAAAGGTTGGGAAAGCAGCGCCATCGAACGTCACTACACCAACCGTATCTTGCAAGCTCAAGAGCGCCGTCGCCTGCGCAATCGCATCTTTGGCAATATCGATTTTCCGGTCGGACGACGACGTTATCGGCGCATTACGATCAGGATCGGCGCAATGGCAGGCATCCATTGACCCCGACTTATCGATCACAAAAACGATCGCCAGATCGGGCCGCATTTCACGGTTGCGTACATCCATATACACCGGGAGGACTTCTTCGACGGCGGTGCGACCATAGCCGCCGACGCCAAAACTATCTTCACCGCCGATCATGAGCAAACCGCGCCCTAAATCACGCACATAACCGGGGATTGCTTGCATCAAACCGATCGGCAATGCGCGAGCCGGCGTATTCACCAGCACGAGGGCATCATAGGCGCTAAGGTCAGCCAGTGAACGCGGCGCCGCTTCCGGCGAGATCACCTCGGCCACTATATCAGCGGCGACCAACGCCGTCGCCAACGGGCGAGCATCGGCAGCGTTACGCGCAATCAACAAAACCCGCGGCGGGCCTTGCACCTTAATCAGGGCCGCAGCCTCGTTATTTTGCACTCTGCCGTCACGGGCAGCTTCCACTTGCACTCGATAGCGCCGGAACCCACTGCCCTCAACCGGCACCACAAACTCGACGCGAGTGGCGCCGGGCGACAATTCAAGCGCGCGTTCGGCCACCACGCCGGTATCATCAATCAGCCGCACCGTAGCGGCTTGGGCAACGTTACTCTCGACAGTCGCCACAATCAGCGCCTCTTGGCCGTCACGCACGCTATTGGGCGCCTCGACGCTAGCCACCAACGCCTCAGCATCAGCTTCGACCAACGTCAAATCGACAATATCGATCGGAATGCCACGGCTGGCCGCTAACCGCGCCGCATCAATTGCTCGCCCGCTATTTTCACCGCCATCAGAGAGCAAAACCAACCGTTTTTGCGCATCGGCGGGGAAGAGCGCCATGCCAAGCTGAATAGCCGACTCGATATTGGTGCGATTCGCGATGGGGATCGAGGTAATCCGGCCCAACCGGCGATCGCTATCTGGCGCGCGTTCAACCAACGCATTATCGCCAAAGACGATAATCGCCGCTTGATCGTCTGCCGGCATCTCTTGCAAGGCGGCGCGAATGAACGCCTCGGCTTGCGCGCGGGTCGAGGCCGGCATCGAATCGCTGCCATCGAGCAAGAAGACCGTCGTCAACCGATCGACCGGGCGCACCAATTGAATGCCAGCGAAGGCAAAGACCAAGGCCGTGGCGACCAACGTGCGCACGATCAGGCTGCCCCAGAACCGGAACGGTGATAGCCGGCGCGGCGCGAGTAAGGCGAGCGCGACCATGCCGATCGGCACAATGAGCAACCAGAGCGCTTCAGGATAGATAAAGGAGATATATGGCATAGGCAACCGTTTGCCGGTGAGACGTTGGTATGTGATCGTACTGGCATTGTACCGAGAATAGCCAGTAATGACAAGGCAAGACCAGCACTTTTTTTGAAGACGGCGATCTCGCCGGAAAAGTTCCGCTTATCGCAAGCACAGCGTAGGGGCACAGCGACGCTGTGCCCCTACGCTGTAACCTTTCGTGATCGCTTTACGCCCCTACCGCCTCAGCTTGCGGTTCAATTTCAATCTTGGCGCCGAGCACCTTGAGGAATTGGGCAATCCATGCCGGGTGAGCCGGCCATGCCGGCGCCGTGACGAGATTGCCATCGGTAATCGCCTGATCGGCGGGCAACTCGTGATATTCAGCGCCAATCAGCGGCAGATCGGGGCCAACCGCCGCATACGCCGTGCAACGGCGACCATTCAGCACGCCAGCGGCCGCCAAGACTTGCAAGCCGTGGCAAATCGCCGCTACTGGCTTATTGGCGGTAAAGAAGTGGCGCGCAATTTCAAGCACGCGCGGATTGAGCCGGATATACTCCGGCGCGCGCCCGCCGGGGATAACCAGCGCATCGTACTCGTGCTCATTCACGTCATCAAAGTTCTTATTCAGGGTGAAGTTGTGACCCCGCTTCTCGCTGTAGGTCTGATCGCCTTCAAAGTCATGCACCGCAGTGCGCACGAATTCACCGGCCTTCTTGCCCGGACAAACGGCATGCACCTGATAGCCAAGCGCGGCGAGCGCCTGAAACGGCACCATCACTTCGTAATCTTCGACATAGTCGCCGACGAGAAAGAGGATCTTCTTTGCCATGGCCTGCTCCTCTCTGAACGGTTAAACGAATGCAACCACCCTGTTGCTATGTTGCCGGCTAGGATGATTCTACGGTAACACGGTGTGGCGTAACTGTCAACCAGCTTCGAGCAAGCGCAGCGTCTCGGCGACCGCATGTTGCAAGGCGCTCAACAACGGATCGAGCGGCATTTGGCTTGCGGCGGCATGCTCAAGCGCCTGCGCCGCCGCTACCACCCGCACCGCGCCGACTTGGTGTGCGCCTCCCTTGAGGCGATGCACAATCCGCCGGGTCTGCTCGGTATCAGCATAGGCGATCGAGGAAGCTAACTGTTCGAGTTGCTGCTGAAACTCGCGCCGGATCAACTCGCGCGCCTTGGCGGCCATCTCAACTTGATCCTCGCCAAGCGCCGCCAGTAGTTCGCTAAAGATTTTCCAATCGATCACTTGATCACGAACGGCCGGACTCGCACTCGTAATAGGCATCATCGTTTGAACGCGCGGCTGCAAGGCTTGGTGCAAATCTTGCAACCGCACCGGCTTGTTGAGAAAGCCATCCATCCCTGCGGCCAAACACCGCTCGCGCATCCCGGCAAAGGCGTACGCGGTGAGGGCGATAATCCGCGGCTGCCGGATCTGATCACCGAGCGCGCGGATCTGGCGGGTCGCTTCTTCGCCGTCCATCTCTGGCATTTGCAGATCCATCAGCACCACGTCAAACGGATGGTGCTGAACGGCCTGCACTGCCTCGCGGCCATTCGCAACAATCGTGACGTGATGGCCCAAGACGCACAATAGATGCAGCGCTACTTGCTGATTGATCTCATTATCTTCAGCGACCAACACCTGTAACGAAGCGGAGAGTTCGGGCGTTGAAGTCTCCTCCGGCGCTGGGGCTGCCTCTGGTGCAGCAAACCACTGCACCGGCAGCCGCAAGGTAAACGTCGATCCTTGGCCCAGCTGGCTGGCCACGCTCAGCTCACCACCCATCACATGTGCTAATTTGGCGCTAATGGCTAAGCCAAGACCAGCGCCACCCCGCCGCGCGCGTTCCACGTCAAGTTGGGTAAACGGCTGGAAGAGGCGCGGTAATTGCTCAGCGGCGATGCCGATCCCGGTATCACGCACAGCGATCGTCACCTGCGGACGATCGGGATTGGGATTAGCCATATCAACCTTGACTAACACGCTGCCTCGATCGGTAAACTTGATTGCATTACTGACAAGATTAATCAAGATCTGGCGCAAGCGCGTGCCGTCAGCCATCACCAACGATGGCAATGCCGGATCAATCGCGGCGTTAAACGCTAATCCCTTCCACTCGGCGTCACGACGGAACAGGGTTATCACTGCGTCAACAATTGCCCGCAAATCAACCGGTTCAGCGACAATCTCAAGCCGCCCCGCCTCCATTTTGGACAGATCAAGCACATTATTGACAATCGCGAGCAATGCCTCGCCGCCAACCCGGATTGTCAAGGCCAACGAGCGCTGCGTTTCCGGCAAGGCGCTGGTCAAGAGCAATTCGGCGCTGGCAATGACGGCATTGAGCGGCGTACGGATTTCATGGCTGATCGAGGCAAGGAAGGCGGAACGCGCTCGTTCAGCTTGTTCAGCCGCCTCTTTTGCGCGCAAGAGATCAACCGCGATTTGCCGTTCGACGGTACTATTGCGGCCCACGATCAAGCCGCCGATGATCTGACCCGGTGTAATCTCAACCGGTAACAGGGCCGTATCGAACACTTCACGGTTAAAGACATAGTCAATATGGTAGGGAGTGCCGGCCAACACCTCATAACACAGCGGCAACAGCTCAGAGCGGTGCGGTTCGGGCAAGATATCCGGCAACAATTGCCCCTCAAGCTGCGCAGTGTTAACGCCAAACCGGGTTAATTCCGCGCCGGCAACAAGGGTGAGGCGCAGATCGGTGTCGAACATCAATACGATCGTCCCCGGCAACAGATCGGCCAGCATACGGTAGCGCTGCTCGCTGGCGCGCAAGGCCAGCTCGGTCTCTTTACTGCGGGTGATGTCTTGGAAGGTGCCGCGCAGTTTGACAATCCGCCCTGCGTCCCAGACCGGCTGGCCAATCGAGCGGATCCAGCGCAAATTGCCGCGCGCGGTGCGGAATGGCAATTCGAGATCCCAAGGCTCTCCAGTGGCAAGACAATGCCGAAACGCTTGATCGATCAGGTGATGAACCTCCGGCGGGTAGAACCACAATGCCGCTTCCGGCGAGGGTGGTTCTCCCACCGGCAACTCGTGGATGGCGAACATCTCTTCCGACCACACCATCTGCCGCGTCGTCAGATCCAATTCCCACCCACCCACACTCGCCATCTTGCCAACGGCGCGCAGCAACCGTTCGCGTTCGGCCAGCACCTGTTCAACCGTGACTTGCGCAGTGACATCGGTCTGCAAGCCGACAAACGCGACCACCTGCTCGGTCTCATCCCGCACTGGACTGATCGCGAGTTGATTCCAAAAGGGTTGGCCATCTTTGCGATAATTGAGCAAGCGGGTATGGATCGGACGCGCAGCGGCGATCGCTTCGCGAATCCGCGCCACCACCGCCCAATCAGTCTGCGGCCCTTGCAAAAAGCGACAATTACGGCCAAGAATTTCGTCCGGCCCATAACCGGTGATGACACTGAACGCCCGGTTGGCAAAGATAATGGGATAATCGGGTCCGGCATCGGTGACAACCATCCCGCTTGCCATTTCATTAACCGCAGCTAGCAGAAAACGGTTTTGCTCGCGCAACCGGGCTAGTTCCGCCTGTAAATCAGCCATCTGTTGGAAGAGGTCGGCTGATTGGGTGGGTTCATCAAAGTGAGACTGCGTCACCAAGCGCTCCATGCTAAATCTCTAGCGATACCGATGGTGATCATCGGCAGGGCAACGACGTAATCACCGCTAACCCCGCACCGTCGCTGCAACCAGCGACAAGGTACGGTTGGTGCGTTCCCATCCCATATAATTCGTCAAGACGTACCGTCAAGAGACCTTATTCCATCATACCATTCTTAGCCTTGCTTTTATAGCGCAACTTCGCAGGTATAACGATTGGCTGCGTCTTACATCATAGCAAAGGTGCGCAGACACCTCAATCATCGCAGAGCCTGCATGGAGGCGCATCGTTTTTGTATCACCCCCGGTGCGCATGAGCATACCTTAACCATCGCATAAACGGTTGGATTGGCAATGGTTGAGCCATAAATACTGCGAGGGCGACGCCAGCGTCGTCCTCACCACCATCATCGCTCTTCAGAGAGCAGTGTCTGTCAATGTAGAGACGCAGCTACCCGACGTCTCTACCAGCCTAGTTGCTGATGCCAGCTAATCCGCCGACATATGATCGAAACCCGCTTCTACCGATTCATACCGATCACGGGGCGACCATTCTTTCTCTTCCACGATCAGCTCAATCGTTTTGAGACGACGACCCTGTTCGGCATCGTAGCGATAACGCACGCAGACGAGGCGATCGCCATACATTGCCTGCAACTTCTTGGTTCCACGTTGGCCGGGTTTCAACTTCAGACGAGTGCGCATGAGTGGCTCCTATGGATGTCTGTAATGCCTGCTTTCTCGCACTATAACTGATGGGTCATACGAAATTGTTACCAACACGTTAAAACGTACCAGAGCTAGCGGTGTGCTACTTGGCCAATCCTGCCAGATCAATATGGAGCGGCGGTTCGTTTTCGATCCGTTCGACCAGAACCGCCAAGGATCGCGGCTGAATGTGATACATCTGATCGGTCACCCGCAGCGGATCGTGCAGGTTGGGTTGGGCGGTATCGATCACGACGTTCCATTCGGCATCGTCAGGCCAATCGGGCAAGATGAACGGCACCGCTTCATCACTGGCGTTAATCAGCACCAGTAACACATCATCGCGCATCGGTTCGCCCCGTTCGGTGCGATCGTCAATCACCGCCCCATTGAGCAAGAGACCAATACAACGCAGATCAGGTTGCTGCCACAACTCGGCGCTCACCTCTTGGCCATCAGGACTGAGCCACTCAACGTCGTACTCGGCATTGCCGAGACTGCCGGCGAAGAAATGGCGCCGGCGCAAGACTGGATGCGCGCGGCGGAAGGCGATCACGCGCTGGGTGAAGTCTAGCAGGAGTTGCGCCTCCGCATCAGGCCGCCAATCCACCCACGAAATCGGGTTGTCTTGACAGTAAGCGTTGTTGTTGCCCTGCTGCGTGCGCCCGCGTTCGTCACCCGCCAAGAGCATTGGCGTGCCTTGCGATAAGAACAGGGTGGCGATGAAATTCATCATCTGGCGCAACCGCAACGCGCGGATGTCAGGATCAGCGGTTGGCCCCTCTATGCCGCAATTCCACGAGTTGTTATGGGTATCTCCATCACGGTTCGCTTCGCCGTTGGCCTCGTTGTGTTTCTCGTTGTAGGAAACGAGATCGCGCAGGGTGAAGCCATCGTGAGCGGTGACAAAGTTGATCGAGTGATAGGGCCGGCGACCGTTGTGCTGGTAGAGATCCATCGACCCCATAAAGCGCGAAGCGAACTCGGCGGCTTGCCCAGCATCGCCCTTCCAGAAGCGGCGAACCGTATCGCGGTAGCGTCCATTCCACTCGGCCCACGGTGACGGAAAACGCCCCACCCAATAGCCATCAAAACCGACATCCCACGGTTCGGCGATCAGTTTGACGCGCGCGAGCACCGGGTCTTGCCGCACCATGGCAAAGAAAGGACTTGGCTGATCCGAACCGGCAGGGCCACGGGCCAACGTGCGCGCCAAATCAAACCGGAACCCATCGACATGCATCTCGGTCACCCAGTAGCGCAATGAGTCGAGCACCATCTGCAAGGCGCGCTGGTTATTCATATTGAGGCTGTTGCCGGTGCCGGTATCGTCGAGGTAGTAACGCGGCTGATCGGGCACTAACCGGTAATACGACGCATTATCAATCCCGCGGAAACTCAGGGTGGGGCCGAGATGGTTGCCCTCGCCGGTATGGTTATAGACGACATCGATAATCACTTCGATCCCGGCGGCGTGCAACGCTTTGACTAGGTGCTTAAACTCATTCACTTGCGCCTGCGGAGCGCGCTGGCTGGCATAGCGCGGTTCCGGGCTAAAGTAGTTGATAGGCTGGTATCCCCAATAGTTGGTCAGGCCGCGATCGGCCAGAAACTGATCGGTAATGAAAGCCTGCACCGGCAAGAGTTCGACTGCCGTGACCCCTAACGCTTTGAGGTACGCGATGATCGAAGGCGAGGCAAGGCCGGCGTAGGATCCGCGCAAGGCTTCCGGCACTTCCGGGTGCAGTTTGGTAAACCCCTTGACGTGCAGCTCGTAGATCACCGAGTCGGCCAACGGAATATCAGGTGGCCGATCATCACCCCAATCAAAGTGCGGATCGATCACGACTGAGCGAGGCACATACGGCGCACTATCGCGCTTGCCAATCGTCAGATCGCCGTAAGGGCTGTCAACGCGATAACCGTAGTTGGCCTTATCCCAACGCAATTCGCCATATAGGGCGCGCGCATAGGGATCGATCAGTAATTTATACGGATTGAACCGATGACCCTGTTGCGGCGTGTAAGGGCCATAGACCCGGTAGCCATAAAGCTGGCCGGGGCGCAAACCGGGAATATAGGCATG
This sequence comes from Chloroflexus sp., assembly GCF_034435895.1. GTDB lineage: Bacteria > Chloroflexota > Chloroflexia > Chloroflexales > Chloroflexaceae > Chloroflexus. The sequence continues at coordinate 7,833 of NZ_DAOTWH010000192.1, read as the reverse complement.
CCAGACATCATCGGTGCGTTCGGGAAGGATCACCCGCACCGCCTCACGCGGCGCAGTTGGGCTATCGAAGAGGCATAACTCAACCCGAGTGGCATGGGCCGAAAAGAGGGCGAAATTTACCCCCTCACCGTCCCACGTTGCGCCGAGCGGATACGGACGGCCCGGCCAGACATCGGTGACATGCATGATCACAACCTCCGTAAAACAAGCAGGCAACGAGCAAGCCGGCCACCAATAGCCTCCTGCACGCTGCCTTGCGAAAGAGCTACGCGAGTGTGGTTAGTCGTTCTCTTTCCGTTCCCGCGAACGGAAGACGATAACAATTGGCGTGCCCTGAAACCCATACCGTTCGCGCAGCCGGTTTTCGAGGTAACGGGCATATGACCAATGCACTAACTCACCGTCGTTAGCGAAAAAGAGAAAGACCGGCGGTTCGGTTTGCGGTTGTACTGCATAGTACAACCGCAAATGCGCGCCCTTCTTGACGGCCATCGGCGGTTGTTGCAACACCGCTTCCCGCAAAAAGGCATTCAACTCGCTGGTCGGCACCCGCTTCTGGCGTTGCGCATACACTTCGCGAGCATAGTCGAGCAGATGGCTAACGCGCTGGCCAGTTAGCGCCGACACGAAGACGATTGGCGCGTAATCGACGAACTTAAAGGCTTCACGCACCCGCTCTTCAAACTCGTAGTATGTATGCGAATCTTTGACGACCGCATCCCACTTGTTGACCACAAGGATGATGCCTTTTTTCGCTTCGACCACCATCCCGGCAATATGGGTGTCTTGAGCAGTGACACCTTCAGTAGCATCGATCAGCAGCAGCGCCACATCGCACCGTTCAATCGCGCGCAACGTGCGCAAGACGCTATATTTCTCGATCCCGCGTTCGATCTTGCCGGCGCGGCGAATGCCGGCGGTGTCAATCAGCGTGATCGGCTCGCCGTGATAGGTGATCGTGGTGTCAATCGGATCGCGGGTGGTGCCGGGGACGGGGCTGACCACGCTGCGCTCTTGGCCAAGCAACCGGTTGAGCAACGAGGACTTGCCGACATTGGGCCGGCCCACAATCGCCACCCGCAGATGGCGCTCTTCCGCTTGCTCAAACGTCTGCGGCGGGAAATGCTCGGTCAGCCGGTCGAGCACATCGCCGGTGCCTAAGCCGTGAAAGGCGCTCATCGGGATTGGATCGCCGAGATTGAGCGCATAAAACTCAACCGCATCGAGCATACGCTCTTGGCTATCGCACTTATTTACGGCCAACACCACCGGTTTGGCGGTGGTGCGCAAAATAGCGGCAACCTCAGCATCAGCCGCGGTAAGACCATCACGGCCATCAACCATAAAAATGATGGCGTCGGCCTCGGCGATCGCGTGTTCGGCTTGAGCGCGCGTGCGGCGATTGATCTCTGCCTCAGGCAGTGTTAGATCGTCATCGCCAAACAGAATGCCGGCGGTATCGACCACCGTAAACTCACGCCCGTTCCAAAAGGTATCGCCGTACAAACGATCACGGGTCGTACCGGGAATATCTTCAATAATCGCGCGGCGCTCGCCGATCAAGCGGTTGAAGAAGGTTGATTTACCAACATTCGGGCGGCCTACGATGGCCACAATCGGTTTTGTCATAACTCCTCCCGGACGCTGACAGAGATGCGTCCTCCGGGTTCTATTATAGTGGGTATTGGGCGCAAGTTGGCAGCAGGTTGCGATTGAGCAGGGCGATTATGTTTTTTTACCGCAGTGGTCGCAGAGGATGATCATCATTTTTTCACCCCTTTGCGCCCTTTGCGGTGATCATCTGCTGCGGCTTAGCCGCATGGATGCCGTGGCATTGTAGCGGAGACGGACATCCGTCCGTCTCTACTGGCCCCTCCCTGTCTCCCTCCCCACTGGGGGGAGGTGGACGACTCCCTCCCCCAGCGGGGGAGGGCTGGGGTGGGGGCCGATCATCGCTGCGGATGATAATTATTCCTGACCACCTTGCGCGCTTTGCGTTTCTTCGCGTCGTTGCGTTGATCATCCTCTGCGTTTCTGCGCGTCTTTGTTAGACGGTCTCGGTGGAGCAACAAAGAGTTGCGCCACTTCAGATACACTTAGCAATGACAGCAAAGGTGTGGCATAGAGGCTATCGCGCTGTGTGGAGAGGACATCTCATGATTGACGCACTCCTCGGCATTCTGCTCTTCCAACTGATCGGCGAAGTGTTAAGCCGCGGCCTCAACCTGCCGGTGCCCGGGCCGGTGGTCGGCATGCTGCTGCTCTTTGCCATCTTGCGCTGGCGCGGCGGGCCGCCCGAAGCGCTCAGCAATACGGCCCACGGCATTTTAGCCAACCTCCCGCTCCTGTTTGTGCCGGCAGGCGTGGGGGTGATGATTCACCTGCCCTTGCTGGCCCGCGAAGGAGCGCCTTTGTTGGCGGCAATTGTGGTTTCGACGTCAATAACGTTACTGATAACCGGTCTCACCGTCCACTGGCTGCGCCGGAGAAAGTGATGGCACACGATGGATGATCGCATTTTCTCGATCTGGGTCTACCTTGCCCAAACGCCATTGCTCTGGTTAACGGCGACCATCGCCGTCTATCGGGCAATGACACTGATCAGCCGCCGGTTTGGTTCGCCGCCGCTACTCAATCCGGTGCTGCTCTCGATTATCGCGCTGGTCAGTATTTTGCTGCTGACCGGCACCCCTTACGCTACCTATTTTGACGGCGCGCAATTTGTGCATTTTCTGTTGGGACCAGCAACGGTGGCGCTGGCCATTCCATTGTATGAGTCAGAGCGCACGTTGCGCCGCATCTTCTGGCCGGCGCTAGCCGGTCTCGTCGTTGGTTCGGCGACCGGCATCACAGCGGCGGTGCTTGCCGGGAGACTGGCGGGGCTTTCCGAGCAAACATTACGCTCGCTGGCGCCGAAATCGATCACCACACCGATCGCGATGGGCATCGCCGAGCAATTAGGCGGCCTGCCGTCGCTAACGGCAGTGATCGTGATCGTTACCGGCATGATGGGGGCGTTGTTTGGCTGGGAGTTACTCGGCCTTGTTGGCGTGCGCGACGACAGCGAGCGCGGCTTTGCGCTGGGGTTGGCTTCGCACGGCCTTGGCACCGCGCGCTCGTTGCAATTCAGCAGCGAGGCCGGCGCGCTGGCTGGTCTCGCGATGGGATTAAACGGCGCAATGACCTCGCTGCTCGCGCCGTTGCTGGCGCGCTGGCTGGGTTTATAAGGGTAAGACGGACGAACGGCAGCACGCACCCTGATGCAGCGAGCTGGCGCTCACCGGCATGTTGGCGGCGAAGTGGCGGCAGGTTTGAAACCTGCCGCTACAGGCGCTCCATCGTGCCGTCAGGCAACCAACGGATGCGCACGCCGTTAATCTCCGTCCAACTCTCTAAATCTTCTTCCTCTTCCTCCTGCGGGACGAGCACCGGGCCACGATCCTGCGACCAGAGGATCAGTTCGTCAATTGTATACCAGCCGGCGCGGTAATGCACCTGATCGGCCGGGTTCAGCCAGAAGCGAATCTGGCCATCCATCCATTGCCAACGCTCAAGCGAGCGCCACTCCTTGCCCTGATCGCTCAGGACGACCTTGACCTCCTCCAACATGCGCAACAGTTCGGGCAGCGAACGCGGCGTACCGTAGCGCAGTTGCAGCAGGCGCTGGTTAATCGCGTCCCGCAGTCGTTCGAGCTCAGGTATGCTCAAACGGTCTAGATCGAAGTCAGTCACTGCGGCTTCCTTTCCCGAGTGTCGATCCGGTATGTGCCCCTTGGCACGGGACCGGCCCGCTTCGACACCCCTAAACAGAGTCCATGAGAGTGGGAGCGCGCACTGCGGTGTGCGTTGATCGCCTGCCTGTCCCCCACATGTATGATACCCCAATTTTGTTACAAGATCCTTTCCATGTGGGGGGGGCCGCAGCGATTTTTGTTCCTGCAATAATAACGCAAATCGGCGCGGCAGAGTTGCAGGTTTCACCACTGCGAGCTTACATTTCAGTCATTTCTCAGGTTGGGTGGCGAGTTCGAGCGCGTTGAGCAACCGCATCGCTTCATCAGCGCTTGTGCCGCACATCTCAGGGTGCGGTCGCAGCCGGACGCACACTGCCGGACGTTCTGGTTTGCCGTACAGCGCGCAGCGATTGTCTGCCGTTAACTGGACACAGCGCACTCCCGCCGGTTTGCTATGCGGCATACCCGGGATCGGTGACGAGATCGAAGGAGCGATGCAACAGGCGCCGCACCCAACCCGACATTCCATCGCATGCTCCCCTCAGCCAGAGCGTATCGTTTCAGGGCAAGAATGTCACCCCTCCGCGATCCGTTCGATCCGGAACCCGCTGATCTCACGCCCGCGCGCTGCCCAACGCCGGTGATAGTGCGACTCAAAGACGGCCAACTCGCTTGGCGAGGCCGGTCGCGCGCGTAACGCCGGGAAATTGGACAGCAGCTCTTGCATCAGTGCGAACAGGTCGGGGTGGTCGGTAAGAAAGCTGAGATAGCCGCTGGGTACAAGCGCGCGGGCAGCGCATGCCAGCATCTGCGGCGAGACGAGCAACTGGTTCCGTTGCCGGTTGCGCAGCAGTGGTGGCGGGAAATGGAGAATGATCGTTGCCAACGCCGCATCAGGAATGCGCTGGTAGAGCAGCCGCGCATCGGCGTGAAGAAAGAGAATATTGGCGAGATTCAGCATCGTGGCCCGTTCCACCGCCCGGTAGAGCGGTTTGGCCACAATATCGACGCCAACGAAACACGCGTCCGGCTGCGCTGCCGCCAGTGCGCACAGATACTCGCCGGTAGCGCACCCGAACTCAAGCGTCAACGGTGCGCTGCGCCCAAACAAGCCTTCGGCGCTCAGCGGCGGAAAGCGTTCCGGCGTATGGTACAGCGCGTGCGCCGGCCACGAACGATAATACCGCTCCGCCAACTCTGGCGGCGGCGCAGTGACTTTTAACCGAGCAGGATAACGACCGCGACCCATAGGTGATTGGCAGATAGCAAACTGCGCAGGCGTATATGAAATATACGCTTCTAATACGCAGTTTACCTTCACATCATAGCTGATCTTGCAAACGCAACAAGGCGAGCGCTATGACAGTCGCCCACGCCAACACTTTAAACTCACCGGCAGCCAATGCCTGCCGCACTTCATCCACCGTCAGCAAAACCAATTCTTGCGCTTCGAGATCATCGCTCTCACCCTTGCCGACAAAGGTCGCTCCCCAAGCAAGGTAGAGATGGGCCACACCAGCGCCGCGGTTGCCATCAACGGTATAACGGCCCAGATGTTCCCACTCAGATGCAGCATAGCCGCTCTCTTCACGCAATTCGCGCTGCGCCGCCAGCAACGGATCCTCACCCGGTTCGAGATAACCTCCCACTGGCGCCAGCGACAATCCCTCGACAGCATACTTCTCTTGGCGGAAGAGCACAAAGCGATGGTCGGCAGTGATAGCCGCCACATTCACATATTCCGGCGTAATCACCCATTGCCAATTCGGGATCTCACGGCCATCGGGCAACACCACATGATGCCGCTCAACGGTGAGGAACGGCGGATGATGAAGCAAGACTTCTCGTTCGCGCACATGCCACGCCGGCATAAAGCTATCCATCTCTTTCATGTAGACGCGGTATCAACAACTGGGTGACAGTCCCACCAGCCGGATCGGCCATGATCCGCAGGTGGCCATGATGAATGCGCGCCGTCTGGCGGGCAATGGCTAGCTCGATCGTATGGGCGCGCTGCGTTTGCGCCGAGACAGTTTGCAGATCGGTATTAGGCGGCAGACCGGGATCGGCGATCTCGATCCAAACGAAGCGTTCATCGGCGCCGCTGGTCACGCGAATCACCCCGCCATGCGGCAATGCCTGCGCGGCGGCAGCGATCAGATTGACCAACGCGGTATGCAGCAAGCTCGCTTCGCCGGCAGCCAGCGGCTGCTCAGCGATCTCAGCAATCAGCGCAATATTATCGCGTCGTATTATGTCACGTTCAGCGACCGTGACTGCCGCGCGCGCAATCGCGGCCAAATCCACCGGCTGGGCCGGCAACTGCTCAAGCTGCACGAAGCGTTGCAACCGGCGCGCACTGGCCGCACCAATCTCGGCTGCGCTCTCGATCATCTGCAAATCAGCGACTTGATCCCCGACCACATCAAGTTCGAGCAACTGCGCGCGTCCTAAAATGACCGTCAAGAGATTATTGATATCGTGGGCAATGCCTGCCGCCGCCAAACCGAGCACCCGTGCTTGCTGGATGGCCGGATGGGTGACAGCTAACGCCAGCTCGATAAATGCAGCCTCATCGGGCCAGAGCGGGCGTGAACGGCCAGTGATGTTCAGCGCGTCGCTCGTCAATGCCTGCGCATCAGTCGCCGGTTGGAAAGTAAGACCAAGACACGCCTTGAACACCTCAGCCAGCAACGCGCTGCGCTCTTCGCCGGCAGCGTAGCGGGCCTTGATCTGCAAGAGCATGGAGTGCCAAATCATCTGCCGCGCTGCGCTCCGCCGGGCATGGATGACATCAACCCATGGCGCCAGTTGATCAAGCAACGCTGGCGCGACCGGCGTCGCATCCAGCACAATGAGGCCGCCACACACGCTGCCGCGCGCAATCAGCGGTTCCCAGCACCCATCCATCCCCACCCATTCACCTAACACTGGCAGCTCTGTTAGCGACGTCCGGCTCGCCGGGAATGGCCAGATCGGCGCTGGACGCGCCGCCCCGCCTGCTACCGGCCATGCCACCGGCCCGATGATCAACCACGTGGGTGGGGGCAACCATTGGGCGAGCACGCCACACAATCCCCGTTCATTCACCGTTAGCGGCGAGAACTGGCTCAAGGCGATATACGGCTCGGTGACTGAACGGTGAGCATCGTGCGTCATATAGGCAGCTTACTCAGCCTCATCATTCGCTGCGGCTGAGCGCCATGCCGCGCAGGTCGCGCAACCGCTGCACGACAAAGACCACGGCGGCAATCGCCAACACTACCAGCACCAGTTTCTGGTACTGGTCAACAATCTCGATCACGAATTCCCAGTTGGCGCCCAAGATCACGCCGCCAATGGTGAGCAGCGACGTCCAGATGGTCGAACCGATCGTGGTAAAGAGCAAAAACCGGCCCATCGGCATGCGGTTCATCCCTGCCGGCAGCGAGATCAAGCTGCGAATGATCGGGATCACGCGCCCGCCGAGCACGATCACATCGCCGTGGGTGGTAAAGGCATGGAGCGCCTTATCGAGATCCTGCTCAGACAGCAGGAAGAACCGGCCATAATTGCGGAAGAAGGGCCGCACGAGCGGCTCGCCAGCCAGCATCCCAATATAGTAGAGCACAATTGCGCCTAAGACTGAACCGAGCGTGCCGGCGCCAATCGCCAAAAAGAGATTCATCTCGCCGCGCCCGACCAAGAAGCCGGCGAAGGGCATGACTAATTCAGAGGGGATCGGGGGGAAGAGATTTTCGGCTAGCATCACCAGCGTAATGCCGGGATAGCCGATGGCTATGATAATGCTTTCAATCCAGAGCCCAAGCTGTTCGAGGATGCGACCCATGCAGACGTTCTCCGTATGGCTGTGTGCTAGTGCGCCAAGCTGCGCTTCAGGTATGGTAGAGGATCGCTGGGCCGGCGTCAAGTAGGAACTATAGAGACGGACGGCTGTCCATCTCAGGCGCAAAGGGAGCAAAGGCGCAGAGAATGATACACGCAAAGGCGCGAAGAGCGCAAATGGGCGCAGAGGTTTTGTGGGTTGCCCCCACCCCCAACCCCTCCCCCGCTGGGGGAGGGGCAGCCCTCACCCCCAGCCCCGCTCCCGCGCTAGCGC
>NZ_DAOTWH010000191.1:0-4599 GCF_034435895.1 Chloroflexus sp. | reverse complement strand
CCACCCGCCTGCGCAGCGCCGAACACGCCGAACGCGAAGCGCAACGACGGCGCGAAGCGGCCCGCAATGCGTTCGATCAGGCCCAACGCCGCACCCGGCAGGTAGAACAGGAACAACAATGGGTGATCGCGCAACAAGAGCGGCTAGGGCAAGAGTTGGCCACACTAGCCGAGCAGTTGGCTAGGTTGCACGAACGCCAAACCAGCCTGCGCACCGAACGTGCCGCCGCTGAAGCAGCCCTTGCCGCGGTACGCGAACGGCAAGAGCAGCAGGCTAGCGCCGATCGCGCCGGCCAAGAGCGGTTGGCGAACCTGCGCGCTGCGCTCAGCGCCGCCGAGAGCCGGCAGCGTATGCTTACCGACGTGCTTGCCGGTCACGAACGCACACTCGCTAACCTCGCCCGCCAACAAAGCGAGCTGGAAACCGCGCTACAGGCATTGCGCGACGAGCGTACCCAACGCGAAACGGCGTATGCGGCGGCGCTGGCCCGCCAACAGCAATTGCTGGCCGAGCTGCATGGCCTGCAGGCGCAGATTGCGCCGGCGGAAACCGAATTGGCCACCGCTGAAGCCGAATTAGCCCGCCTCGAAGTCGCTGAAGCGCAGGCTACCACCGAATTGTTGGCTGTCGAAGCCGACCATAGCCGGTTGGCCCGCGAAGCGCAACGCGCCGCCGACCGCCTCGAAACGCTCTTCGAGCGGGCCGTCGCCGATGGCTTTGACCTCACCGCACCGCCTCCCGCCGGTGATAGCCCGCCGTTGGCCGAACTGCCGGCAGCGATCGAAGCCTTGCGCGCGCGCATCATCCGCCTCGGCGTGGTCAACCCGCTGGCGCTGGAAGAGTATGAAGAGGCCAACAGCCGCTACGCCTTCCTCACCGCGCAAGCCGATGACCTTCGCGCCGCCAGTGCGACACTCCACCAACTCATTGATGAACTCGACGGCGCGATGAACGACCGCTTCCAGCACACCTTTCACACCGTCGCCGCCGAATTCAGCGCCACCTTCCAAGAACTATTCGGCGGCGGCAGCGCCCGCCTCGAACTGATCGACACCGATCCCGACGGCAGCGAGAGCAACGGCAAACGCCCGCAGCAAGGCGTCGAGATTATCGCTCGCCCGCCGGGCAAACGTCCGCAAAACATCGCCCTGCTCTCCGGCGGCGAACGCACCTTGACCGCGGTGGCATTGCTCTTCGCGATTTTGAAGGTCAATCCGATCCCATTCTGTATTCTCGACGAAACTGACGCCGCGCTCGATGAGAGCAATGTGGGCCGGTTTCGCGAGATGTTACAGCGCCTGACCGATCGCACCCAATTCATCGTGATTACCCACAATCGTGGTACGATTGAAGTAGCCGACACGCTCTACGGGGTGAGTATGGGAGACGACGGCGCTTCGCGGGTGGTCTCGTTGCGCGTGGAAGAGTACGTGGGGGAAGAGGCATGATCCATGCCGCCGAATTGGCCGATCTCTTGAGGGGGCGGATCGGATCGTTGACAATCGCGCCTGATGGCGCATTGCGCCCCGACGATCCGCCGCCGGGAGCGATCTTTCCGGGCAGCTTTAACCCACTGCACGCGGGACACCTCGGCTTGCAGCGGGCAGTGGTGGTAATGACCGGCCAGCCGGTGCATTTCGAGCTGACGGTGCGCAACGCCGACAAAGGCGAGTTGCCGCTGGCCGAAATTGAACGGCGCATCGACCAATTCCGCGGCCAACATTATGTCATCCTCGCTGCCGCGCCGCTCTTTGTGCAGAAGGCTCGTCTCTACCCCGATCGCGCCTTCGTACTCGGCTACGATACCGCCTTGCGGCTCGTCGATCCGCGCTATTATGGCAGCACCGAGGCAATGGCCGCCGCCTTCGCCGCCATTGCTGCCGCCAACTGCCGCTTCTTTGTCGCCGGCAGACAGATTGACGGGCGGTTTTATACGCTCGCCGATCTGACTTTGCCAGCGGGGTACGAATCGCTCTTCATCCCGGTGCCCGAACACCTCTTCCGGCGTGACATCTCTTCGACCGAATTGCGCGCAAAAGCGGTGCAAGAGTAACTCTAACCTTAGACGCAATGTGTGGTAAAGTAGGGACACAGCGTTGCTGTGTCCCTACATTCCACGCCAACGGAGCACACGTATGACCCGGCCTTCGGTGCGTGAAATGCGCGAAGCGCTCGAAGCGCACATCCTCTCGCCATACGCGGCCAAGAGCGCCAATGCCGTGCGCGACCGGCCCGAACCGCCCTGCCCGATCCGCACCGCTTACCAGCGCGACCGTGACCGCATCTTGCACTCGAAACCGTTTCGCCGGCTCAAACACAAAACCCAAGTCTTTATCGCCCCCTTGGGCGATCACTACCGTACCCGGCTTACCCACACGCTAGAGGTCACGCAGGTTGCGCGCACCGTCGCCCGCGCGTTGCGCCTCAACGAAGACCTGACCGAAGCGATCGGCCTCGGCCACGACATTGGCCACGCGCCGTTTGGTCACGCCGGCGAAACTGCGCTCAGCCGGATCTGTTCTAGCCACTTTCGCCACAACGAACAATCGCGCCGGATCGTCGAAGTGCTGGAACAGCATGGCGAAGGGATGAACCTTACTTACGCCGTGCGTGAAGGCATCTATATGCACTCTAAAGGGCGGCGCGACATCACCGCCAAAGCGTGGGGCACCGCCAGCACCCTCGAAGGCCAGATTATCAAACTCTGCGATAGCGTCGCCTACATCAACCACGACATCGACGACGCCATTCGCGCTGGCATTCTGCGCGCCGAAGATTTGCCAGCCGATTGCATCGAGCTGCTCGGCGACAGCCATAGCAAACGCCTTGCTACCATGGTCGGCGATCTGATCGAGTATAACTGGTGGGCAACCGGCGAAGGCATTCCGCCCGACCCGCCCTCGATCTCGATGAGTCCGGCCATCTTGGCCGCCACCAATGAACTGCGCGATTTTCTCTACCAAAACGTCTACTGGCGGTCAGAGGCAAAAGTGGAAGATGAGAAGGTGCGTTTCATTATTGAAACGCTCTACACCCATTTCATGTGCTATCCCGAAGAGCTGCCCGCTGAGCTGCTGGCGATTATCGAACGGCGGGGCGAACCAGTTGAACAGGCGGTCATTGATTATATCGCCGGTATGACCGACCGGTACGCATTGACCGTATTCAAACGCATATTCATCCCGCGCACGTGGGGCGGGTAACGGCATTCACACCATGAACGTCATCGACGAAATCAAAGCCAACATCGACATCGTTGACCTCATCAATTCGATGGGGGTGGGGCTACGGCGCAGCGGGCGCAGTTTCGTCGGTTTTTGTCCATTTCACCCCAACAGCCGAACCCCCGCCTTCCACGTCTACCCCGACACCCAGAGCTTCTACTGCTTTGGTTGCCACGCCTCTGGCACGGCCTTCGATTTCGTGATGCGCAAACAGGGCCTCGATTTCAAAGGGGCCTTAGAACTACTGGCTGAACGGGCCGGTATCCGGCTCGAACCCAAAAATGACGCCCAACGCCAAGAAGATGCGCGCCGGGCACGGCTGCTCGAGATCAACGGCGTCGCTGCCCGCTACTTCAATTACGTGCTGCTCAACCTCAGCCGTGGCGCTACCGGTCGCGAATATGTCGCGCGCCGCGGCATCAACCAAGAAGCGATTGACGCCTTCCAGATCGGCTATAGCCTCGACGACTGGGGCCACCTCTTTACCTATCTGCACGACAAAAAGGGCTATAGCGTCGAAGACATCATCGCCGCCGGCCTCGCCATCCCCGGCGAGCGCGGCCCGTATGACCGATTCCGCAATCGTATCATCTTCCCTATCCGCAATGTACGCGGCGAGGTGATTGGCTTTGGCGGGAGAGCGTTGGGTGACGCCCAACCCAAGTATCTCAACACGCCAGAGACCCCGCTCTTTAAGAAGAGCGAGGTGCTGTACGGGCTTGATCTGGCCCGCGACGCCATCCGTACCGCCAACCGCGCCATTGTGGTCGAGGGGTACGTCGATGTGATCACCGCTCACCAGCACGGCTTCCGCAACGTCGTGGCTCCGCTCGGCACCGCGCTGAGCAAAGCGCACATCAACCAGCTCAAGCGCCTGACCGATGCCGTCTATCTGGCGCTCGACGCTGACGCCGCCGGCCAAAAGGCGACGTTGCGCGGTCTCGAAACCATCCGCACCGCCACCGAAGAGGAGGGCGAGGGGCGCATGGTGACAACCGCCCAAGGGATTGTGCGGCTCGAAAACGATGTCACCATCCGCATTATCCGCTTGCCGGCGGGGCGCGACCCCGACGAGGTGATCGCCGCCGATCCCGCGCTTTGGCAGCAGTTGGTTGAGCAGGCCACGCCAGTGATGGATTTTTACCTCGAAGCCTACACCGCCGGCCTCGATATGCACGATCCGGCCCAACAACGGCTGGCGCTTGAGCGGATCATCCCGCTGCTGAGCGAACTCGACGGCGCGGCTCAGCGCGTCTACGTGGCCCGCGTCGAGCAGCTCACCGGCATGCGCAGCGAACTGATCGTCGATCTGCTGCGGGCGCGGGTGCAGCCGGCCCGGCGCAACGAACGCGCGCGCCACACCAACCCGTCACCA
>NZ_DAOTWH010000190.1:0-6818 GCF_034435895.1 Chloroflexus sp. | reverse complement strand
GATCCTCGTTGCCGGCACCAACGGCAAAACCACTACCAGCCGCATGTTCGCGGCCATCCTTGAGCAGACCGGCGAACCGCTCTTGCACAATCGCGCCGGCGCAAATCTGCTGCCCGGCTTGACCACCGTCGCGATTGCCGGCGCCGATTGGCGCGGTCGCCCCCGTGCCCGCCGCGCCCTGTTCGAGACTGATGAGGCGGCCTTGCCGCAAGCGATTGCCGAGACCAGCCCCCGCCTCGTTGTGTTGCTCAATCTATTCCGCGACCAGCTTGATCGCTACGGCGAGATCGATACCATTGCCGGGCACTGGCGCACTGCCTTGCAAACATTGCCGGCCACGAGCACCGTGGTCTTCAATGCCGACGATCCAGCGATTGCTGCGATTGCCCGCAACCTGACCGCCCGCACCCTCGCGTTTGGGTTGGAAGATAGTCGCCACGCCGTCGCCGCCGCCACCCACATCGCCGACTCGCAGTTTTGCCACGCCTGTGGCCACCGCTACGAATACCAGCATCTCTTTTATGCCCACATCGGCCACTACGCCTGTCCGCAGTGCGGCCAGCGCCGGCCCGATCCGCAGGTGGCGTTAACCGTGTTAGAACCGCAGGGGTTAGACGGCAGCGAATTACAGATCGACCACCCTGCTGGCAGATTGAGTATTCGCCTCCCGCTGCCCGGCCTCTACAACGCCCAGAATGCGCTGGCTGCCACCGCCGCTGCCTTGGCGCTCGGCGTTGCGCCAGCGACGATCAGCGCCGCCCTCGCTGCCTTCCGTGCCGCCTTTGGCCGCATCGAGCGGATCAATGCCGGCCCCGGCGGCCCGCCGATGCTGATTGCGCTGATTAAAAATCCGGTGGGAGCGTCAGAGACGGTGCGCATGCTGACCACGGCGACAAGCAAACCGTTGCATGTGCTGATCGCGATCAATGACCGCTTCGCCGATGGCACCGATGTGTCGTGGCTGTGGGATGCCGATTTCGAGCCGTTGGCCGGGAAGGTGGCCCGTGTCACGGTCAGCGGCACTCGCGCCGCCGATATGGCGCTGCGGCTCGACTATGCCGGCGTTGCCGCCGAGACCATGACCGTGATCGACGATCTGCCGGCGGCGCTCAATGCGGCGCTGGCGGCGTTGCCCACCGGCGAAACCCTCGCCATGCTGCCAACCTACACCGCCATGCTCGACCTGCGCGCCGAGATTGCCCGCCGCGGGTGGGCCAAACCGTTCTGGGAATCCTGAAGGCGCAGTAGAGCCGGACGGCTGTCCGGCTCCGCAAAGGCGCAGAGGGTTTAAACGCCAAGACGCAGAGAACGCAAAGGGAATTGGATGGGGGCTGCCAAGGGCGGTAAGAACTACAACCAACCCTCTGCGCCTTCGCGCCTTGGCGTGTAACGCTCTGCGTTCCTCTGCGCCTTCGCGCTTTGGCGTGTAACGCTCTGCGTTCCTCTGCGCCTTCACGCCTTGGCGTGTCAGAATCTTCTTTGCCCCCTCTGCGCCTTGTCTTTCATTATTCGCCCTCGCGCCACTCGCTGATGTTCCACGTAAACGGCGCCGTCGGGTTTAGCCGCCAGCCTGCCAACCCCTGCCGGGCCACCAGCACATCAATCCGTTGGAAGAGCGGCAACGCCGGCAACTCTTGCGTAAACAGTTGTTGTTGCCGGAGGTAGGCGTTCTTCTGCTCTTCGGGATCGAGCGAGGTGGTCGCCGTATTAATCGCTTCATTCGCCTCGAAGAAACACCAACCGGCAAAATTATTCCCTGTCCAATTGTTGGCTTCACTCGGCACACCGGCGCAACTCCACAACTCCCAACCGCGTGGGTGCGGTCCAGCCATCCAGCCAAACAAGGCCAATTGGAAGGTGCGCTGGTAGAGCGGGCCATCAGTGCTGTACAGTTCGCTCGACGGCAATTGCGCCACCTCAACCTGAACGCCAATCTGCTCCAGATCAGACGCTATCTGCCGCGCGACCGCTTCGCGCAACGGCGAATTGGCGCTAGTCACTAACGACAACAGGATCGGCAAGCCATCGTGCTCGCGCCAGCCATCGCCATCGGTATCGAGCAGGTTCGCTTCATCGAGCAAGCGGCGCGCCTCGTTGGGGTTATACGGGTAGCGGGTAATCTGATCGAGCGGCGGGTAACCAAGCTGGCCCGGCAATACCCAACTTTCTAAGACATTGCTCTTGCCCCCCAACAACTGCTCGACCAACTGGGGCCGGTTAATCGCGTACGCAATTGCTCGCCGCACGCGAATATCTTGCAACAACGGCACATCAAGATTAAAGTCGAGATGCTCCCAGATCGTGTTGGGGGAGGTGGCAAGCTGAAATTCCCGCAGTTCGGCGCTCTGCACAAGCATGGAGAGCAAATCCGGCACCGGCTGTTCGATGAAGGCTAGATCAATCCCGCCGCCGCGCACCAATTCAACCAATTGCTGCGGATCTTTGCGAAACGCGACAATAATCCGCTCAAACGGTGCGGCCGGCCCCGCGTAATGCGGATTGCGCACCAACTCAAGCGAGCCTCCATCGAAGGCACTGACCATGTACGGCCCATAACTCACCGGTTTGCGGACGAATTCACTTTGCATGATCCGTTGCGGATCCATATCCGCCAGCACATGGCGCGGCAACGGCGTCCAAAAACTGCTCAGATACGAGGGATCAGTCACATCAGGCCGCAGCACTGCCCGCGTCGTATGCTCATCGATCTGCTCGTAGCGTTCGATCATCGCCAAGCGGCTATTCGCCGCTTGACCGAGATCGATCTGTTGCGCCAGTTCGTGGGCGAACACCGAATCCGCTGCCGTCACCGGCGTGCCGTCAGACCAGCGCAAGGCCGGATTCCAGCGGAAGATGACGCTCACCTGCGTCACATCATCGGTCGTCTCGGTCGGGGTTTCGCTGATCTGCCCCAACGCATCGCGGAAGACGGTGACCGTAGACGTGACTACATCGCCGTTGGCAAAATCCGGCACCCGCGTTAACACCCCTGTCGTTTGCCACATAAAATCAACCGCCAACAGCGGCGTGGGGAAGATCAATTCAGTTAATGCGCCGGTGATGCGTTCGTCAGTCAGGGTGCTGTAGTAAGGGAACAGATCGGGCGGCTCATTCACCAACCCGATGCGCAACACCTGTTCGCGCACCGTGGTAGGGGTCGTTTCGACAAGAGACATCACTGCTGGAGCAGTTGGCGCCGGTTCATCAACCCGCACTTCACAGCCAGCAACGAGCACAAACGCAAACAGAACCGTTAGGAAGAATATGAAACGCTTCATAGCGAGTGCTTTATGGTTGATTGATAAGCCAGTAATGTGCAGTAAAAGGCAAGGCCTTAGCGGCTTGCTCCCGCCCTCGATTGTCAGTGCGAGGGGGCGGGTAGGCCTACAGCGATGCCGTGGGCTGCCCGACCGAAGCAATCTCCCGCTTGAGCGCACGCCATCCCTCAGCGGGTTCCTCCCGTCCTCGCGGGGGATTGCTTTGCCGCCGCAGGCGGCTCGCAATGACAGCCTGAGCATTGTATGGAGTGCAACGGTGAAACTGCCGCACTCCATAGAATAGCGCCAGCCTATGATCCAAACGCGCGTACCTTTCGCTTTTACATACGATGTCACGGCGTCGCTACATCGCGCGCAGACGGAATACCGGCCACGGCAGTGGCCATCTGTACGGCGCGCACGATCGCGGTAGCCAGCACATCGGCCGCCACTGCGCCGAGCGTCACCAACGGCGGCGCGTCGTAGACGCCGGTGGCTAGCGCGAACACGGTATCGCCATCGAACGGCGAGTGGGCCGGGCGAATCGCGCGGGCCAAGCCGTCTTGGGCCATGATGGCCAGTCGGGTTGCGGCGGCTTTGTCGAGGCGGGCATCGGTGGCGACCACGGCGATAGTTGTATTCTGGCCAGTAGCATCGGCAAACGACTGGCGAGCCACGCCACTGCGCAAGAACGCGCCGGTGCCGATCAACGACTGGCTGGGGCCGCGCGCGCCGGCGACAATCCGGCCTTGGCCGTCAACCACATCGCCGAAGGCGTTGACCACCACCAACGCCCCTACCGTCACCCCATTCGCCAGCGTCTCGCTCCACGTGCCAACGCCGCCACGCATCGCAGTGGCTATGCCACCTACTTTGCCGACCGTTGCACCGATCCCAGCCCCAACACTGCCCTCGGCCACACTGGCCTCGGCGGCCATACAGGCTGCGTACCCCATCGTCGCATCGGGCCACACATCAGCCCGGCCCACACCCAGATCGAAGATCACCGCCGCCGGCACAATCGGCACTTTGGTCAGGCCCACATCGAAGCCATAGCCGCGCTCGTGCAGCCACGACACGACGCCAGTGGCGGCAGCCAAGCCAAACGCGCTGCCGCCGGTCAAGACCACCGCATTGACCTGCTGCACCAGATTCACCGGATCGAGCAAATCGGTCTCGCGGGTGCCGGGAGCGCCGCCACGCACATCCACGCCAGCAACCGCACCATCTGGCGTCAGCACGACCGTCACCCCGGTCAGCGCCTCGGCGTCGGCGGCATGGCCGACGACAACCCCTTGCACATCGGTAATTGCGGGAACCTTCATCGCTGGCTAACCTCTACCGGCGGCGCGATCGGGTACGCATCCGCGCGTACCGTCGGCGCGCTGCCAAGGTGGGAATGGCCACAGTACGGGCAAATCCGCCACGTCAGATCGATCACCTTCTGGCACGAGTCGCAGCGCCGGCGCAACTGGGTATGGCAGTGCGGGCACAGGATGAAATCGGGTTCGATGGGACGCTGGCATTCGGGGCAGACGAATTGCTCTTCGAGATCGCGGCGCAGGAACTCTTCTTCCAAGGTGCGCTCGTACTTCTCGGCCAGCGTTTGCGGCGGGCGCAAGATCAGATGCAGCGGAATGCCGAGGAAGGGCAGCAGCAACACGATACCGACTGCCAGCACCTGCACCGAGATATCTTCGGTGCGGCGGCGAATATCGCGATAGGCCCACAACACCGACGCTGCCCAGAGTAACACCGCATACGCGCCCAAAAAGATTGCGCCAAGGCGCACCAGCGGCAGAATATTCGCCCAAAATTCTTGGATTGCTTCCATACGTTACAACTTGCGCGTCTGCGCACGCAAGACAAACACCGTCGCCCCGCCTACCTGCACCTCTAATGGCGCCGGCGGGTAAAACTCACCCGACTCGGCAATCGGCGGCATCGGCGAGACGTAGCGCGTGCGCGTCGAACAATGTTCGCGAATAATGTTAATCACCGGATTGACCTGCTGATCCTCGACGCTCAACAGCAAGGTCACGTTTCCTTCGCGCAAAAACCCGCCTTGGCTACTCAGGCGCGTCACCCGATAGCCATGTTCGGTCAGCGCTTCGACGAGATTCGTCGCGTCTTGGGATTGGACGACAGCCAGAATTAGGCGCATGCTCTTCACCCTAACGATGTCAATCCGCGCTTCCTTGCGCGGCAATCGGTGTAATCCGGGCCAAGCGCGGCGTCACCGCTTGCCAGATCTGTTCAGCCAACACGTCAACCGGCTGGCTGGCATCGAGCGCATACCAGCGTTCCGGCTCTTGCGCCATCAATTCGGCGAACCCATAAGCCACCCGTTGATGGTAGGCAAGATCGCGCTCATCAAGCCGGTTCCATTCCACCGGCTGGCCGCCGCTGGTTTCCGTCCGCTCACGTCCGGCGCGTTTGCGCTGCAAACCAACTTCCACGTCGATCTGCAGATAGAAGGTCAGATCAGGCTTCAGGCCGCCGGTTGCCACTGCCGTAATCGCGCGCAGTTCATCGAGATCGCGGCCAAGGCCGTACCCCTGATAAGCAAAGGTCGAATCGGCATAGCGATCACAGACTACAATCCCGCCGGTGGCGAGATAGGGCCGGATCAGCTCGCTCACCAATTGCGCACGCGCCGCCGAAAACAACAAGGTCTCAGTGGTAGGCGCCATTTCGGTATGGCGCAGATCAATCAAAATCCGGCGGATCAACTCGCCGATCCGCGTCCCGCCCGGTTCGCGGGTGAGTATCACCGGATAGCCCGCCGCTTGCAGGCGTTCATACAGACGGCGAGCTTGTGTGCTCTTGCCGGCCCCCTCTGGCCCTTCAAATGTAATAAACAGACCTTGAGGCATGACAGCGTCACCAGCAATCTCGGTTTACCCTTCGTTAAGGATAGCCGATCTTTGCCAATCTGTCGATGAGTCGTCGTGGATGGTGGCGGCATTGCAGCGCAATGCCGCTCCCGATCCCGCTACCGGAAGATCTTGACCCGCCGGTTCGGATCGTCGCCGCGGCTCTCTGAGCGCAAATTGTAGCGGTCGGCCATCTGATGTTGCAGGCGACGAATGTAACTGCTGCGCGGGGTCAATTCTACCGCATTGCACTCGCCGCTGATCACTTGGGTAATCGCCTGCTCGGTCTCGAGCAACGCCTCTTCGATCGTCGAATCGCTGCGCGGCGGTTCGGGTTCCTCATCCACCACCTCGCGCAACTGGAAGACCTGCGCCAGTTGCCGTTCCATCTGGGTAATCGTGTTGTTGCGCAGCACGTAGACCGGCACGCCCTGCTCTTCGGCCTGCCGCAATTGTTGCGAGCTTTGCCGGTAGTAGTTCTTGAGCGTCATGACCAGTGTGGCGTCTTTCATATCGCGCACAATCACCGCCGGCACCCGCAGCCGTTCGATCGCGTTCTGCAACCGGTTCCAGCTGACGCCAAACGGGAAGATGCGCTGCGGCAGCACCGTGGTCGCTGCGGTGGCATTGCCGTTGCGGTCGCGCAAGCGCGGGCCGCTCGCCCCCATCTGCGCCTGATCACGCC
>NZ_DAOTWH010000189.1:0-8479 GCF_034435895.1 Chloroflexus sp. | reverse complement strand
CTGGCCAACAGAAAGAGCGGCAGCCATGCCCACGCCGCGTACAATTCCCACATATGGCCGAGATAACCAAGATTAGCTAACAACACTGGCCGCTCGCGCGCCACGTCAACCACCTGCGCCCAGCTAAAGCGCGGCGCAGCCGCCCGCAGCGGCCCTTCTCGCACCGCCGCCACCATCACACCCCCCAGTGCCGCCAACCCGGCAGCCAGCAATAGCGTGCGTCGCTAATCGCCAATCCCGCCCAGCACATTGAGCAAGTGCGGCGAGGCAGAACCGAACGTTAGCGCGCCAACCAACACCCCAATCACTAAGCCGCGCCCGCGCTGCGTCCACGTTGCCATAATCTTCATTCCGACCGGATACACCCACCCCCGCCAGCGCCATGCCGGTCGGAAACCGCAACGGCAACGCCAACCCCGGCCCCTCGGCAAACAACGCGATCAATACCGTGCAGAGAGCCGCGAGAGTCGCCGCTCCGGCAAAGAACCAGTGGGTGGGCCAACGGTCGGCTAACCCCAGCGCCGCTGAGCCAAACGCGCCCACGGCAAAGCCCAGTTGCACCGACATCGTCAACCACGCCCGCACCGTATCGTCTAACCTCCACTCGGCGGTCAATGCCGGCGCCACCGCTGAAGCGGAAAACCACGTGCCTTTCGCCAGCCACACCGCTAGCGCCAGCCAAAGGATGTCCAGCCACAGACGAGCCGATTGGGCAAGGATGGTTGTCATGCGTTTACTTCGTAAACTAAACGACAATGCACGGTTGCAAAAGAATGACCCTATTTTACTGCGCGCAACTATTGCACGTGCTATACTAACATGCGAGTGAGCGTGGCCATTCGTTCATAGGGAGGAACGACCATGACTCAGCGCAATATAGAGTCATCCGCTGCCGCGCCATTAACTCTCCGCACCCGAATCGAGGCGCTCCGCCAGCAGCGCCACCGGCTTGAACAGGGCGGCGGCCCCGACCGGATCGCTCGCCAGCATCAAGCCGGCAAATTGACCGCCCGCGAACGATTACACCTGTTGATCGATCACGATACCTTTCAGGAACTCTACCTCTTTGCCCGCCATCGCTGCACCGCCTTCGGTATGGCCGATAAAGAGATGCCCGGCGAGGGAGTCATTACCGGCTGCGGCAGCGTTGATGGCCGGCAAGTGTTTGTGGCGGCGCAAGATTTTACCGTTGCCGGCGGCTCGGTCGGCGAGATGCACGCCGATAAGATTTGCCAAACAATGGATCTCGCCCTCAAGTGCGGTTCGCCATTCATCACCATCAACGATAGCGGCGGCGCGCGCATCCAAGAGGGCATTGACGCGCTGAGCGGCTATGGGCGCATCTTTTACCGGAATGTGCTGCTTTCTGGCGTTGTGCCGCAAATTGCCATTATCGCCGGCCCCTGCGCCGGCGGTGCTGCCTATTCGCCGGCGCTGATGGATTTTATCATTATGGTGCGCGGCAGCGAGATGTTTATCACCGGCCCGGAAGTGCTCAAACAAGTGACCGGCGAGCATGTGACCGGGGAAGAGTTAGGCGGGCCGGAAGCGCAGGTGCGCAGCGGCGTCGCCCACTTTATCGCCGAGAACGATCACGAGGCGATCGAGATTTGCAAGCGGTTGCTCAGCTTCCTGCCCGCGAATAACCTCGAAGACCCGCCTGAAGGTGGCGATGGCGAATTGCGTTGGTTCACCGATCCCGTGCTCGATAGTATCATCCCCGATGACCCACGTGAACCGTACGATGTCATTCCGATCATTAAGCGGCTGGTTGACGACGGCGATTTTCTCGAAATTCAGCGCGGCTTCGCCGATAATGCTGTGATCGGTTTCGCCCGTATTGACGGCAACACGGTCGGGATTGTCGCCAACCAGCCGATGGTCATGGCCGGCGTGCTTGATATTGACGCCTCTGATAAGATCGCGCGCTTTGTCCGCTTCTGCAACGCCTTTAACATTCCCATCATCACCTTCGTTGACGTGCCCGGCTTCTTGCCCGGCGTCGCCCAAGAGCGCGGCGGGATCATCCGCCACGGTGCAAAGATGCTGTTCGCCTATTCAGCTACCACTTCCCCCAAGATTACGGTGATTCTGCGCAAAGCCTACGGCGGCGCCTATCTGGCTATGTGCGGCAAAGACCTCGGTGCTGACCGTGTGGCGGCATGGCCGAGTAGTGAGATCGCGGTGATGGGGCCGGAAGGCGCGGTCAATATTATCTTCCGCGATCAGATTAAGCAGGCCGAAGACCCAGCCGCCGCCCGCGCCGAGTTTTTGCGCCTCTATCGAGCTGAATTCGCGTCACCCTATGTTGGCGCCTCCCGCAACCTGATCGATAGCATCATTGCGCCGAGCGAAACCCGGCGCTACCTTAGCCTCGCACTGGCCTCGCTGCGCACCAAGCGCGAGTTCCGCCCGCAGAAGAAGCACGGGTTGGTGCCGCTATGAGTGAATGAAAGGGAGGGCGCATGATTGACCCGACTGCCGATCCGTTGCTGATTGGTTTGCAAATCACGATCACCGGCGTCACGATCGTCTTCATCGTGCTGACAATCGTCGCCATCGCCCTGAGCGCGCTCAACGCCAGCCAGCGCTTCTTCCGGCCTAAACCAGTTGCGCCGGTAACACCAGCCGCCCCCTCACAGCCGCCACCGACCGCCGATCAGCTCGATCCCCAACTGATTGCCGTGCTGACAGCCGCCGCTGTGGCGACGTTGCAGCAACCGATGCGGGTGTTGCGAGTGCGCTACTACCGCCAACCGTCAGCGATGTGGACGCGCTTGGGCCGGGTGAGCGTGATGGCTTCGCGCCAACTGCGCCGGTAACCTGTCACCGCGTAACGGCTCGCCGCCCCCCCTAGCCGGCAGGGACGCTGCGGCGCAGCGCCCTCAGAATCATCAACCAACCGGAAACGCTATGAAACGCTTGCGCATTACCGTCAACGGTATCAGCTACGAAGTCGAAGTTGAGGTTTTGGCCGACGATGATGAGGCGACCCTCACCGCGCCAACCAGCATCAATGCGTTGCCTCCGGCTAGAGCAGCTACACCGCCGAGCTCAGCGCCAGCCGCCTCCCCCGCCGCCCCGCCCCCAAACACCCCTCCCAGCGGGCCGGGAATATTGACCTCGCCAATTGCCGGCATCGTGGCCGAGATTAAGGTGAACATCGGCGATCACGTGAAGGAGAATGATCCGCTAGTCGTGATCGAAGCGATGAAGATGAACTCGAACGTCAGTTCCCCGGTCGCCGGTACAATTCGCTCGATCAATGTCAAGGTCGGCGATTCGGTGCGGCAAGGCCAACCATTACTGGAGTTTGCCTGATGGAATGGCTGATCGGCTTCTTTGAAGCGAGCGGGTTGGCCCATCTGTCATGGGGCAATCTGCTGATGATTGTGGTCGGCTGTGTGTTCGTGTACCTTGCGATTGCCCGCGGCTTCGAGCCGTTGCTGCTGGTGCCGATTGGGTTTGGCATCATCCTCGGCAACATGCCGTTCGAGCCGGGGATGGGGCAAGGCGTCTACGATCAGGGCAGCGTGCTCAACTATATCTACTTTGGCGTCATTGCCGGCGTCTTCCCGCCCCTGATCTTTCTCGGCATCGGCGCGATGACCGACTTTTCTGCCTTAATTGCCCAACCGCGCTTGATCTTGCTCGGCGCCGCCGCCCAAATCGGCATCTTTTTCACCCTGATGATGGCGGTGTTCCTCGGTTCGCGGTTGCCGTTCCTCGATCTCGCCAGCGCCGATGATCCGCTGCGGTTATTGCGCGCGGCGGCAGCGATCGGAATTATCGGCGGGGCCGATGGCCCGACGGCCATCTTTATCGCCACCCGGCTTGCGCCCGATCTGCTTGGCGCGATCGCGGTGTCGGCCTATTCATACATGGCGCTAGTGCCGGTGATCCAGCCGCCAATTATGCGCTTGCTGACTACCCGTGAAGAACGCCTGATCCGGATGCCGCCCCCCGCTGAAGTCAGCCGCGCGCAACGGATCCTCTTTCCGATTATCGGATTAATCGTTTGCGTGCTGATTGTGCCTGACACCCTCCCGCTGCTCGGCATGCTCTTCTTCGGCAATCTGCTCAAAGAGAGCGGTGTTACCGAGCGGCTGGCCAAAACCGCGCGCAGCGCCCTGATCGACAGCGTGACGATTATGCTCGGTTTGACGGTTGGCGCCAGCACCCAAGCCAGCAACTTTCTCACCCCGCGCTCGGTTGCGATCTTCGCTCTTGGTGCCTGCGCCTTCGCCATTTCCACCGCTGGCGGGGTGCTCTTTGCTAAATTCTACAACCTCTTCACGAAAAATAAGATCAATCCGCTGATCGGGGCCGCCGGCGTGTCAGCGGTGCCGATGTCGGCCCGCGTCGCTCATGGAGTCGCGCAAGCGGAAGATAAGCAGAACTTCTTGATTTGGCAGGCGATGTGCCCCAATGTGGCCGGCGTGATTGGCTCTGCCGTTGCTGCTGGCGTACTGTTGGTCATTCTACGCTGACCGGGAAGAGGATCCGGCGCGCCATCTGGGGCCATTCCGGCATTACCCGCAACGCAGTGCAGAGCATCACCAGATCGATGCTCCCATCTTGAATGACCGCATCAGCCAGCAGCGGATCGCTGAGCTGGCCGGAACCGATCACCACCGCTTCACTGGCAATGCGGCGAATGCCGGTGATCAACGGGATCGTCCACCCCGGAAACCGGGCCACATCGGGGGTGTAACGAGTGACCGTCACATCGAGTATCTGCGCACCGGCAGCCACTGCCCGCCGCGCAATCAGGCGCGCGTCTTGCTGGCTCAACCCGCTGGGGATCAGTTCAGCCGCCGGCATGCGCAGCCCAACCCATAGCCGCCGGCCAAAGCGCTGGCGAATCTGCTCGATAATGGCGAGCACCGGGTGGATCCGATCGCCGACAGCACTACCATTGCTGGCCGTAAAGCGCGGTGAAACTAGTTGCGCCAGTGCGCCATCATCGGCAATCGAGAGGAAGACGCCATCAGCGCCGGCGGCGAGCGCGCGCCACGCCGCTTGAAGGAACAACTCTATCAAACTCGCTGCCGGCACGACAACCGCCGGCGCTTCCAGTAAAAAGGCGATCCGGCTGCCAAAGGCATGCGCCGCCGCCGAAAGCCGGCGCAAACCGGGCAAGAAGCCATCGTGCCAAATGCCGAGATGCGCTGCCGGCTCACCCGGTTCGCAGATCAACAATGGTTCGGTGACGATCAGACCAACCCCGGCCCGAGCTCGCCGCTCGTAATAACTCACGAGCGCAGCATGGCAGAACCCATCGCGCCCGGCTAGCCCACTCGGCACCGGCGCCATCACAATTCGATTTGCCAGTCGCCGGCCAGCCACTTGTAGCGGTGTAAAGAGATCTGCCATACCTCGCTCGTATTGCAACCTTACTTACCGTAGTATAGCCAGAGAGTTCACTCTTCCGCAAGACGCTGCGCAAAGCGGAATCTTGACGGCGTTTGCTATAATGTAAGGTATTATTCGCCTATGCACCATGTCGCCGCTTAGTGCTTGAGACCCGTATGTCGCCCATTGCTCATTTGCCATACGTTCGCCTGCGTTTTGCACTCTTGCTGCTGGGCAGCGGGCTCTTGTTATTCGGCATGTGGCTCTATTGGAACACGACGGCGGCGGCTCGCCCTATTGCCCAGCTCGACCGGTTGCCGATCGTGCGTACCGTCTACTTCCCAGCCACCGGCCATCACCTCTCCAATCGGGTTGGCTTCCTCGATTTCTGGCGCGCCAACGGCCAACTGCACACCTTTGGCATGCCGATCAGCGAAGAATTGGTGATCGAGGGCCGGATTGTGCAATATTTCGAGCGCGCTCGCTTTGAGTACCATCCCGAATATGCCGGCACGCCGCTGCAAGTCCAGCTTGGTCTGATCGGGAAAGAATGGCTTGCCCGCCAATCGATCGCTTCGCCGCCGGCAGCCGCCGGTGCGGCTGGCGCGTTCTTTCCTGAAACTGGGTACACCCTGAGCGGCGAATTCCTTGAATTTTGGGAACGGCGCGGCGGTTTGCCGATCTTTGGCTTCCCCATCAGCGCCGAACACACCAGCGATGGCAGCGTCATCCAATATTTCGAACGCGCCCGCTTGCGCTACCGGCCCGATGCCCTCTCGCCCTTTCTCCGCCAGCAACAGGGTATTTATGGCTTTGATCTCGATACGCTGCACGAAGTCGAGATCGACGACATAGGCCGCCAATTGGCCAGCCTGCTCGGCATCAATACCGCCCCCGTTGCGCGCCTGCCCGGCGCCGTTGACTGGAGTCCGGAGCTGTGGTCGCGCCGGATCGAAGTCGATCTGGCCCGCCAGCAACTCTTCGCCTACGAAGACCAGTTGCTCGTTTTTACGGCCCCAGTCGCAACCGGACGCGACGGATTTAACACGCCCCGCGGCGCTTTCGCGATCTATTATCGCTTGCCCGAACAGACAATGACCGGTTGCCTCGGCGGCGAGTGCTGGTACGTACCAAACATTCCATGGGTGCAGTACGTGGTTGGCGGCGTCGCGCTGCACGGCACCTATTGGCACAATGCCCACGGCACGGGGGTGCGCATGTCGCATGGTTGCATCAATTTGCGGATTGATGACGCCCAATGGTTGTATGAATGGGCCGATCTCGGCGTACCGGTACAGATTTATTGAGCAATGGAAGTCAATCCTCGCATGTCTGCTTTGGCAGCGCAGTGCGACCCTCATCGCGACGCTCGTTGCGATGACAAGATTCCGCCCGCCGATCCTTGCTGACACATCCGCATCGCAATGAGACACAGCTCACCGCAAACCAACGGTCGCGAGCTGTTACGTGTTATAATGGCGCAATAAATACCGTCACGCACAGGCACATCCACTATGCTGTACGTACCCGATGGCGTTCCTCCCCTCATCAAGAGCACGCTGGCCCGCGTCGAACGCACCCTGCCGCAACCCGGCGAGATATTGGTCAGGCAAGGCGGGCGCGTCGAGCCTGATGATGTTATTGCGCGCGGGGTAAGCGCCAGCGCGCCGCACATTATCAATCTGGCGCGCGCCCTCACCCTGCCGCCGGCACAAGCGATGCGAGCAGTCGTAGCACCGATCGGCCAACCGATCAATGCCGGCGCCGTACTGGCCCGGCGCGGCGGTCTGTTTGGTCGCCGTGTGCTAAGCCCGGTCAACGGCACGTTACGCGCAGTGGATCCGGCCACGGGCTATGCGTTTATTGAGCCTGAACCGCGCCAGATAACACTCACCGCCGGCATTCGCGGCATTGTGATGGAGGTTATCGACAACCGGCGGATTGTGATCGAAACACCGGCTGCGCAACTGTACGGCGCCGGCGGATTTGGCAGCGATTGCAACGGCGTCACTCGCTTGCTCACACTCGATCCGGGCGAACCGATCACTGAACAAATGATCGATGCCCAGAGCATGTTTGCCGTCATCATCGGCGGCAGCGGGATCAGCGCGGCTGCGCTCAGAAAAGCGGTTGAGCATCAGGTGCGCGGGGTTATCATCGGCAGCATCACCGAACGCGAACTGCGCGCGTTCTTTCAGTGGGCCAAGCGTGTGCCATGGCCCATCGGCGTTCGCAATTGGCAATGGTCAGGCAACATTGCCGCACCGCTGACCATCGTGCTCACGGAAGGCATCGGCAATGCGCCTATGTCAACGCCGCTGTTTGAATTGCTTGCCGATAACGACCGCCGCGAAGTCTTTATCGAGAGCAACACCAGCCTGCGCCAACCCCATCGCCG
This sequence comes from Chloroflexus sp., assembly GCF_034435895.1. Lineage (GTDB taxonomy): Bacteria > Chloroflexota > Chloroflexia > Chloroflexales > Chloroflexaceae > Chloroflexus. The sequence goes on along the minus strand of NZ_DAOTWH010000189.1, from coordinate 726 downwards.
CCCGCGGGTGATCATCCCGCTCTCGCGCAGCAGTACAACATCGCTGGAACCGCCGCGCCCGCCGCTACGCATCGGCGCGCTCGTGCGTTTGCTTGATCACGATCATCTCGGCCAAACCGGCTCCGTGCGCAGTTTGCCGGCCTTGCCCCAACGCTTGCCTTCGGGAGTGCGCACTGCGGCTGCCGAAGTGCTGCTGAACAGCGGCGAAGCAATTTGGCTGCCGCGCAGTTGTGTTGAAGTGATAGCCTGACTACGTTCCTACCTGAAATGTTTACTTCAAGTCGTAGCTATTTCGGGTATACTTATGGGCAATAGTAGACGGTTACACGTTGAGCAATATCGCGAGAGAATTCAATGACCTATCGTATTGTCGTGGTCGCCCGCGCTAATCCTATCTTGCGCAGTTTGCCCGCAGCGATGGCCGGCGATGCAACAGTGCAAATCTTCGACTCAGCCAACGATGCGCTCTGGGCCATTAGCACCGAGCCGCCCGATCTGGTGCTCAGCGAGCTCGAACTCGACGAGATGAGCGGTCTTGATCTCGCCGAGATTGTGCCGAATTTTGACCCACATACTAGGGTCGTCTTGTGGAGCGCTGGCCTGAGCAACGCTGACCGCGAGCGAGCCAAGGCCGCCGGCGTGAGCACGGTGCTGAGCGGCGAGGTGAGTCTGGATGCGGTGCGGGCAGCCGTGAGCAGCGCACTCGATACGCCGCGCGCTGCGCCG
>NZ_DAOTWH010000188.1:0-6825 GCF_034435895.1 Chloroflexus sp. | reverse complement strand
TGGGGCAAATCGTTCGCCGCCGTGATCCGCCATTCGCGCCCGCTGAGCAGATGTAGCGCCGCTTCAGCGCCGCTGACTGGCGCGACGGAGCCGCCGAGCGCGAGGGGGTGTGGCGTGAGCCGGCTGGCGCGGAGCAGGATCATACTGAGGTGGCTGGCGGCGATGCCGTAATAGGTATGGAGATCGGCAACCGCCACCAAACGCAACTGGCGCCAGAAGTAGCGCCATGCGCGGTCGTGAAAGCGGAGCAGCGCGCCGTGCAATTCGGGCAGCGTTGTGACGACCAGCCGGGCCGCCGGCGCAGCGCGGCGCTTCGCGCCATTGGTCGCTGCGATGGCAATTGCCGGCTGGCAAAAGCGCGCGAGCGCCGTCGCTTCACGCTCGTGCAGCAATGCTTGATCGGCGTCGGGTGCAATCAACAGCGCGGTAGCGTTCGCTTCGTTGCGCAGCAGATCAAGCGCCAACAGATGCAAACTAGCCCGGCTGAGCAAGCCGCTACCGGTGATCGCAAACGGCGCGCCGCGCCGGAGGGCGGCCAGTGCGATCGATTGGGCTTGAAAAAACGGGGTGCCGATGGCGCGCACCCATGCCTCATTGAACGCCTGATCGACCGGCAAATGGCTAATGCGCGCGCCGTCGGCGGCGGGAATCCGGCGCAACGCGATGAGTGGCGATGGCGATCGCCCGGATCGTTCAGCCAGCGTTTGCAAGATGTCGATCAGATCGCTCATAACATTGCCGGTATTGTCTCGTTCCTATCACCCGTATAGGATCACCGAGCCTATCTCGCTCGCAAGGCTTTATCAAGCGTTCATCACTTCTAACTCTGCCCTGTACTCGCCTGCTTACCCTCGCGTTAGCTCGGAGGTAGCTGTAAGGTATGATAATGTACTTTACCGGTTCCTTGATGGTCTGTAAACTCCATGTTTGGGTCTTTTGCCAAACATATTATGCATTCCTGTTTCACAGCGGCGCGCGGGGGCTTTTTGTCATTGCTTCGGTCGGGCGGTACCCGGCGCAGCCGGGTGCCACCCGAGCGAAGCAATCCCCCGCTTCAGCGGAACCAACCTGCTCAGGCTCCCCTCCCGCCCTCGAAGGGGATTGCTTCGCCTCACTCCGCTCGGCTCGCAATGACACGGGCGGAGCGTGGTATACTCCTGCCGGTTCCATCGATCATTGAGGTGAGGCAATGCGTTCACGCTGGTTGCGAGTCAACGGATACCAGTTGCACTGGATCGAGGCTGGGCATGGGCCAGCAGTGCTTCTCTTGCACGGGTTTGCCGGCTCGTGCGCCGATTGGGCGCCAACCGTGGCGTGGTTGGCCGAACACGGCTACCGGGCGCTGGCAGTTGATGCGTTGGGCTTTGGCCGCTCTGAGAAGCCGGCAAACGCGCCGTATGGCTTGGTGTTGCAGAGCGATCTCTACGCCGGGCTGCTGGCGGCTCTCGGTATCGAACGAGCTACCTTCGTTGCCCATTCTATGGGTGGCAAATACGCGCTGGCGACGGCTATCCGCCATCCCGATCGGGTGGCGCGGCTGGCGTTAGTCGCGACCGATGGCTTTGTTGATCCATCGCCGCTGACAATTATTGGCGGCTGGCCGGTGATCGGCGAGACGATCCTCTGGCTGTCGGCGCACCCGGCGGTGGTGCGCGCGTTCTTGTCGGCTGCTTTCCACAATCCGGAGCCGCACGTGAACGCCGAACTGATCGAGCGCGGGCGCGAGGCAATTAGCGGCGCGGCCAACCGGCGCGCGTTGACGGCGCTGAGCCGGCGGTATGCGGCGACCGATCTCACCTTAACCGGCTTGCGGGCACGGTTGCATGAGGTTCGCGCGCCTACCCTGCTCATCTGGGGGGCGCAGGATCGGGTCTTTTCCCTGCACAACGCCGAAACTGCCCGCCGTGAAATTCCCGATGCGCAATTAGTCGTGATCCCGCAGTGCGGCCACTTTCCCCATATCGAAGCAGTACGCCCCTTTCGTGGCCTGCTCAGCGGATTTTTGGCCCCAACCGGCTGAAGCGTTGCGCTTAGCGCACTTCCATCTTCGAGAGGAGGTTCAGGATCAGGACACCTACCAAAATAAAGCCGATCCCAATCACGGCCCAGAGGTCAAGCTGTTGGCCGTAGAGCACCCATGCAATGACGGTGATCAACACAATCCCAATCCCCGACCAGATCGCATAGGCGATGCCGACCGGAATCGCTTCCAGCGCCAGCGACATCATATAAAACGAGATGCCATAGCCGGCGACCACAATGATCGATGGCAAGAGGCGAGTAAAGCCTTCGCTCGCTTTCAGTGCCGACGTAGCCATCACTTCAGTCACAATCGCGATCATGAGAAAGAGCCAGTATTTCATACCCCTACTCCGTACTCCAGCAGCGCATCAGAACCCGGCGATAAAACGGACGGCATCTTGCATCCAGTGGAAGGCGATGGCAGCTTCAAGGCCATAGCGGCAGGCCAGCAGCAATGCCGGTACGCCCCATACGAGCGCGAGCGTGCCTCCCATCACAAACCCTATCAGCGGTGCGCTTAGCCAGCGATCATCAACGTGAGCATAAGCGTGGGCCAACGTTGCGAGGAGACCGGTCAACCAGACGGCTTGCGCCGGCGATTGTGCGCTCAGTCGCTACCAGAGCCAGCCCCACAGCGCAAAACGGTAGAGCGTCTCTTCAACAATGGCCGGCTGGAGCGCGTCAATGATTGCGGCAATTGGCGATTGCCACTGGATCGGCTGATGCTGGGTTAATTGTAACCCAACTATATTCACCGCCGCGAACGGCAACCCGATTGGCGCCAAACCAGCCAGATGTTCTGGCTGGTTTGGCGCCAATCGCCGGCAGCGAAGCGGCACGCTACTGGCCCGCCTTGGCGCGTCACCACTAGCCCGCCGAGCAGAGCAATAACGGTGAAGAGGCCGCGCAACAGGCCTTGCGCCACTGCGCCGTCGATCAGGCCGCAGAATGGGTACGGTGCAAAGAGTGTGGTTAGCGGCATTGTCCCGCCCACGAGCAGCCCTGCCCCGATCGCCAGCACCCAATCGCGCCGTTGGCGAGTCTGGACGTTGCGATAGATCACCCATAGCAAAACCGTCACGATCACGGTGTTGAGTAGATCAAATGTGCGCGGGACGGGAAACGTGGTTGCGAGCAGTGCGCGTCCGCCAATGAGCGCGAACAGGGCGGCAAGTAGAATCAACGGTTTGGTGTGATAGCGCATGTGAGGCTCTGAAGAGCAACATACCGGCAACCATTGCGCTCTGCGTGGCGAGCGCGGAACTCAGACTCAGCCTGCGCTCCTCAGTTAGCATATCATCTATTCCGGCGCTGCCGGTTTCGGCAACACGAGACTTAACAACGGGTTGGGGAACCGCCGGACAAGAGTGATCGCGCAAAAGGTCTCGGCGAGGTCGGGTAAATCGGCATACTCGACCAGCATCCCGTTGTCGAGTTCATCTTTGACCACGATTGGCGGTAGCACCGATAAGCCGCTGTGTTCGCGCGCCATCAACCGCAGCATGGCCATGTCGTCAGCTTCGGCCACGATCCATGGTTCAATGCCTAAACGATGCATCAGAGCGTCGAAGCCGGCGCGCACCGTCGATTCAGGCGAAGGCACAACGAGCGGCTCGGTGCGCAACAACACGTCGAGCGGTTTCTGATACCGGTCAGTGCGGGGATGGCCGATCAACCCCACCGGCTGCGTGTCGATCACGTGAATGATCCACGGCGAGGACTGATCGCGGGGAGGGGCCACATCCGACAGCACCACATCGAGATCGTACAGCTTGAGGCTGTTGAGCAGGTCATCGAGCGCGCCAGAGCGAATGATGACCTTGATATCGAGATCGATCAGCAGCGGGCGCAGAAAGTGCACTTGAAAATTGCGCGAAAGGGTTGACAGCGAGCCGACGCGCAACACCTTCTGCTGGGTCTCGGCCAAACGGCCAAAGGTGCCGAGCAGTTCGTCGCCTTTGGCGAAGATCGCATCGGCAAAGTCGAGTGCAATGTGGCCGGCTTCGGTCAGCACCAACCGGCGTCCCACCCGCTCGAACAGCGGTTGGCCCAGATAATCTTCGAGCGCGCTGATCTGCATCGACAGCGCCGATTGGGCGATGTTATGCTTGCGCGCGGCCCGGGTGAGATTGCCTTCGTGGGCCACGATCCAGAAATAACGCAGATGATGATAATTTAACATAATTTTTTAATACACCCACCGTAACGCCGCACGGCCGTGCGGCTCCTGCCCTGCGTTGTTGAAGGACGGACAGAACATGGAACTGTCGATCACTGTGGATACCGTAAAGTCCAGTTCTGCACTCCCCATCACCCTACCCCCAGCGGGGGAGGGGCTGGGGGTAGGGGCAAACCAGCGCATCCCAACGCCATCAACCGCATCTATGCTCATCTGTTCTGTCCGCCCCTGAACCCCAGCGGGAGAGGGGCCGAGGATAGGGGCAAACCAGCGCATCCCAACGCCATCAACCGCATCTATGCTCATCTGTTTTGCCCGCCCTTGAACCCTCGCCAGCGAGAGAGGGGCCGGGGGTGAGGGCAAACCAGCGCATCCCAACGCTATCAACCCCATTTGCGATCACAGGTTCCGTCCGCCCTTGAACCCTGCGGTGGGATGGGTGCCGTGCGCTCCATCCGCCACCAGTATGCCAGATTGCATGCGCTGCTGCAATGACCCCTCATTAAATATTCTATCAAAACGAACGCATTTTGTAAAAACATATATTTTACTGATCGAAATCGGCATGATACTATCCAACCATCGACCATTGATACACAAGGAGGTAACGACGGTATGGATGGGATGTTGGCGCTTCTGGGATATCTTGCGCCGCTATCGTTGGCGGTTGTGGCGCTGTTGGCAGCGCTCAACCTGTTGCGTTCGGTTGAGCTGGTGTTTCAGGTTGGGCGGGCGGTGAGCATTGGCGCGTTTGGTTTGATGCTCACATTGGGGATTGTGGTCTTGACCACCGGCCCGCAGGTCAGCCCGTTGATCGGCATCGGCGAGGTGGGGCTGTCGCTGCGCCTCGATGCGCTCAGTGTGATGATGTCGTGGTTGGTGACGCTGCTGGGCGCGTTGTTGATCCAGTTTAGCCGGAACTATCTCGATGGTGATCCGCGCCAGAAGCTCTTTTTCATCCGTTTGTACCTGACGGTCAGCGCCGTGCTGTTGATGGTGATGGCCGGCAATCTCTGGCAGTTGGTGGCAGCGTGGATTGCGATGAGCCTTGCTCTGCACGAGCTGCTGGTGTTTTACCCCGACCGGCCTCGCGCGATCCGAGCGGCGGTCAAGAAGTTTACCATCGCCCGTGTCGGTGATGTGGCGCTGATCAGCGCAGCGGTGCTGTTGGCGCAAACCTTCGGTACGACCGATTTGGGCCAGCTCGGTGATGCGACCAGCGCAGCGTTGGCGTCTGGCGCGATCCCGGCTGGCGCTGCCACCGCCGCCATCTTGATCGTAATCGCGGCGGCGCTTAAGTCGGCGATGTTCCCCTTCCACGGCTGGTTGCTCGAAGTGATGGAGACACCGACGCCGGTGTCGGCCCTGCTGCACGCTGGTCTGCTTAACGCTGGCATCTTCTTGGTGGTGCGGTTTGGCGAGCTGGTCTTCTTGTCGACGCCGGCGGTGATCTTGCTCATCGTGCTTGGCGGTTTTACTGCCCTCTTCGCATCGTCGTCAATGATTACCCAGAGCAGCGTCAAGGTGTCGCTGGCTTACTCCAGCGCGGCACACATGGGCTTTATGTTGATGCTGTGCGGCTTTGGCGCGCACACGGTGGCGATTATGCACCTGATTGCCCACTCGTGCTACAAGGCCCACGCCTTCCTCGCGTCGGGCAGCATTATCGAGTATGTGCGCAATACCGGCGCGCAGAAGCTGGATAAGGCGCCAAATCCGCTGGCGTTGCTGGCGAATATGGCGGTGGCGGTGGCGATGTTTGTCGCGGTGGCGACTGCGATCGGGATCGATATTACCAAGCGGCCCGGTGAGACGGCGATGATCACCATCTTTATGGCGGCTGTCGCCTATCTGCTGGTCAAGGGGACGACCGGTAAGGCTCCGATGTACGTTATCGTGCGCACGATGGGGATGGCGGCGTTGGTGACACTTGCCTTCTTCGCGCTCGAAGTGGCCGCTGAGGCTTTGCTCGGCGGGGCAGTGGCGGTCTATCCGGCGCTGAGCATGCCGGTGATGGTCGCGATGATCGCAGCGGTGGTCATCTTCGTTGCGGTGATGGCGTTCAGCACCTTCTTGCCGGCGCTGGTCAATCTGCCGGCGTGGCGCGCGTTCTATGTCCATCTCAAGCACGGCTTCTACGCTAATGCGCTGTTTGACCGGGTGCTCGACGCCTTCCGGTTGGCGCGGTGATGGAATGGGGCACGGATCCACACGCATAGACACTGATAAGAGATGCAATACAACGTATGGAGGAAGCGCCAATGACTCTGGTTGAGACCAATATCCAATCACTGCCAGTTATCGCTGCGCCGAGCCGGGAGCTGACCGCTGAAACGGTTATCGCGGCAGCCAAGCGGGCCGAGCGCCAGATTGCGCCGTTGTGGCCGTTGCGCACGTTCGTTGCCGTGAATCCCTACTTAGGTCTGATCGATCACTCGTTTGCGCAGGCGGCGCAGCTGCTAGCGCGGCGGGCCGGCGCCAAGATGACTGCGCCGCGCGCGTTCTACGCCGAGGCCATTCAGAGCGGGCGCATTACCGATGCCGATCTGGCGGCGGCGATTGCGACGGGGGCGCCGTTCCCCGGCTCGCCGGCGACGGTGGCGGCGCTGAAGGCGTTTGCCCTC
>NZ_DAOTWH010000187.1:0-62506 GCF_034435895.1 Chloroflexus sp. | reverse complement strand
CGCGCAACGCTGCCAAGCGGGCCGCCGCATCGCCGCGCAACAGCGGGCGCTCTTCAGCATCGGCGGCGAGGCGGGCCAGAATCGTCGCATCGCTTGCATCGAGCCAGATGACCGTCGCTCGATTATGCAGCATCTGCCGGTTTTCCAGCTGCAACACAATCCCGCCGCCAGTCGCAATCACCTGCGCCTCACGCAGCGCCTCGCGCAGCGCCGCCGACTCGCGGGTGCGAAATTCGGCTTCGCCGTAGGTTTGAAACAGATCGGCCACACTCATCCCCGCCGCCGCCGCCACTGCCGCATCGGTGTCGTACCATGGCCAACTGAGCGCGCGGGCCAAAAGACGGGCCAGCGTCGATTTGCCGCAACCGCTTAAGCCGATCAATGCAATCGGACGCTCAAGCCAATGTGGATCCCAGACCATACCCCTGCTCCTATGCAGCCGCCTGCCCTACACTTCGTTGGAGACGCAAACTCCAAATCACCAGCGCCGAGAAGGCATACGCAATCGCAGCCGCCACAATTTGCGGCCCATAGCCAAACACCGGCGCTACCCATCCCCAAATCACCGCCGACACCGCCCAACCACCGGCCCACAGCCGACTCATCAGACTCATTGCTAGGCCGCGCTGCGCCGGCGGCGTGGCTCCCATCACCAGCGCATCGTTCATCGGATAACTCGCGGCGATAAAGAAGCTACGGGCAAAGAAGCCGATGATAGCCAACGGCAACCATGGCGACAGCATCAACAGCATCGCTGGCGTCGCCCCCAGCCGCAACAAAGCCGCACCGCGTTGCAGACCGATCCGGCGTACCACTGGCGTACCGATCAACGCGCCGATGCCCGCCCCCAGTGAAGCTAGCGCTAGCGCCAAACCGACGCTCGCATCACTGAGGCCAAATTGATCACGGAAGAATAGGTTTTGGAACGGCAGAATAGCGCCGCCGCCGACGCCGAGCAAAAACGACGGCGTCGCCAACCAGATCAGCATCAACCACGAGCGACGGGCCGGCGCTTCAGCACTATTCCCGCTGCTGTCGCTCGCCTCAACAACTGCCGGCAACCGCACCAACACCGGCAAAAGAGCGACAACGCTCAGCCCGATCACGGTGGTTAACGCCAAGCGGTACGCTGCGGTTGATTGCGGATCGGTTGAAATCACGCCGGCGGCTAACATCGGCAAAACACCACCGACTACACTGCCGAGCAACCCAATCACCAGCGTCGCTGAGGCATTCATACCAAACACCAACGGGCGCTGCTCCTCCTTTGTCACCAGCGCCAGCAAGGGTGTCACCGCAGTTGATGCTAACAGATAGCAAGCCCCGACCACGAACTGAGCCGCAATCAGCCATGGCAGCGCCGGCGCCTGCAACAATGCCGCCCAACCCAACGCATAACCAATGACGCCGGCGATCATTGCCCGCTGCGGCCCTAGCCGGTCAATCAGCCAACCGATCGGCAGCCCCATCAGCATCCCGGCTGCCCGGCTAACCATCGACAGCAAACCGACGTCGTTGACGGTATATCCTTGACTGACCAGATAGAAATTGAACAGAATGTCGGCAATGCTCAACGCAAAGCCATACAGAAAACTATGTGCCAGAATGCGCCAGACCGCCGCCGGGATTTGGGCCAGAGAAAGACGTAGATTCGATGCCACGGAAATCATACCCGCTCCGCGCTGGTTCGGCATGCGCCGCCGAGGGTGTAGCATACCACAACTTGCGCGTCACCGGAAACGGGTTTACAAACATTACTATGACCAAAGATGCACCTTCCGCCCACTGCACCCTAATCTACCCACTTCTCTGACAAACCTTTTATGTTGCGCTGTTGCAGAGCGCCTCACGGTGCGCTATACTCAGTAATAGTTTCAGCATGCTGGTATAATAGAGAAAACGTTGAAATAGACAGGTGGCTTGTGGATCTCGTTCGTGCTCATGTCTTTATTTCCGGTCGCGTCCAAGGGGTAAGCTTCCGCACCTACACCCGCGACCGCGCCCGTGAAGCGCAAGTCAAAGGATGGGTACGCAATTTGAGCGATGGTCGTGTGGAGGCAGTCTTTGAAGGGAGCCGGCCAGCCGTTCAAAAACTCATCAGTTGGTGTTACAGCGGCCCCAGCCAAGCTCAAGTCGAGCGGGTCGAGGTCCACTGGGAAGAACCGACCGGCAAGGAAGGGGTCTTTTCCATTGTCTGGTAAAGAGCGCCACCGTAAAACGGGTATCTGCGGCAAAAAAAGTCACGTAAACCTGTGCATACGCCGCAAGCTCACCCCTGTGATTCTGGACAGCCTTCCGAGTCGCCTCGTCGCGAAAGGACGGTTATGGGCGTCAAACGCTGGAAACTGATTACGAGCGCGATCATCAGTATCGGCATTATTACGCTGGCGATTCTCAACCGTCATTGGATCGCGGAAGCGTTTAGCTTGCTGAATGATGCCAAACCGAGTTGGTTACTGGCTGCACTCGCGCTCATTGCCCTCAGCTATTTGATGAGCGCGCAGGTGTTTAACGTTGTGCTCCATTCGCTGGGCTACCGCATGAGTCTGCTCCGCTTGTGGGCTACCGCGCTTACCGCGATTATTATCAGCCAATCGGTGCCAGCAGGCGGTGTTGGCAGTTATGCCTTTCTGATGAGTAATTTCAACCGCCGCGGCATTCGCGCTGGCGAATCGGCCTTGCTCGCTTCACTCGAAACGCTCAGCTACGTGGTAGCCATGCTGCTGGTATTTTCGTTTAGCCTTGCCTATTTTGCTTGGCATGGCTTGAAGGCAGCCGGCGCCAGCTACATTGCTGGGTTGGTTGGCCTGTCGGTCATCGGCATTGCTATCTTTACACTTACCCGCACCGAAGCAACCCTGCGTCACTGGCTAGGTTCTATTCATCGCGCGATCAATCGTCTTCTCAAACGGCAATCAAGCGGCGCTTGGATTGATCGTATCGTCACCGATTTAGCGCGTGGTCGTAGTTTGCTGATCCATCGCCGGCGCGACGTCGTCTTGCTGGTTCTGATCCAGTTGACGGCACTCAGTGGGCATAGTCTTGCGATGTTGCTGGTGTTGCACGCACTCGGAACTGACGTGAGCTTTGCGGTGGTATTGGCGGCATTTGGCGTAGCGCTCGTAACATCAACCTTCAACGTCTTGCCCGGCGGCGGGGGCACCGTTGAAGCGGCGCTGGTGGCGGTCTTGAGCCAAATGGGGGTGGGGCCAGCAGCGGTACCGGCAGCGATCATCTTCCGGCTCTTCAATTACTGGTTGGCTGCGCCAGTGGCAGCAGTGTGTTACCATTGGCTAATGCACGAACACGTTACCCCGCTCGTCAGCAGCAAGCTCCGCACTAAGCCGATCGAAGCGCCGTCGCACGATTAACGCGATCATCGCGACACAATGGGGGGGTCTTATGAACAAGAGTGTCGTCGAGAATTTACAGCGAGTGGAGCTGCTCAGCGGTCTGAGCGACGAGGAACTATTGCAGATAGCCACTATCTGTAAAGTGCGCCGGCTAGGAGCCGGCCAAACGGTCTTTAATGAAGGTGATGAAGGCGACGAGTTGTTTATCATCCACGAAGGATGTGTCCGGATCGCCATCAATACCCGCACTCCCGATGGTTCCTTCGCCCCTTCAACTATCAATATGCTCTACAGCGGGCAAAGCTTTGGCGAGATGGTGCTGCTTGGCGGCGCCACTCGGTCGGCCACGGTCAGTTGCGTTGATCCATGTGTCCTCCTTGTGATCCGTGAGCGCGATTTTGCTGCGTTATGCGAGCGCAATCCGCGCATAGGCTATTTGGTGATGCGGAATATAGCCGCTGATCTCGCCTATAAACTGCGGTCGTCAAATCTGCTCTTGCGCGGGAATATTCGCTGGCAACAAGGGGAATTGGGGAAGCGGTGAGCGGCATATAGCCGTAAGGGCCAAGCCAAGCAAGAGCAGCGCCTTCTATCACGGCAACGGCAACACCCCGCGCAATAAAGGGGTGTTGCCATTTTGTCATAACGAGAACGTAGAAGACCGCAGCGTGCATTGCTCTCAACACTAGCAGCCAAGTTTGTATTCAGCAGCTTGCTTCACCACCTCCGGCGGATCGCGAGCAGCCTCACCCGCTCATACATGCATAAATCTTAGCGCATCCGTGCCGGCGACCATACGCGCTGCACGGCGTGACGAACCGCATAGCGCAGCAATGCTCGCCGCAACAACTGGCGCGCCGCTTCCGGCGGCACCTGCACAACCGCCCCCCGCCGGTAACGTTCACTAACATAGGCCGCCGTGATGCCGTGAATCGTTACGGCATGCTCCGGCAATGCCGCCGCCAAGCGATGGGCATATTCGAGCGGTGTTTCCCAACTCTGCTGTGCCAGACCGGCGAGCGCCGCCAGCCAACCCATTTCGGCATACGCTGCCGCCGCCAACCGTAACCCCCGCAGTTCACGCGCCAGCCACCAACGGCCACCGAGCAACACTAGCCCGACACTGGCCGGGATAGCGAGCACCGCCAGCAACCAGCCAAACCATTCACCGCTGCCCGCCGGATTCCGCCCCGCCGCTGCTGGCGCGCTTGCTGCCCCGCTGCTGACACCGCTTGCCGACAACTCATCTTCCGGCTCTTCAAACTGGCCGGGATTCAAGGCCCTGCCGCTTGCGCTGCTAGCGGCGTCTTCCAATTCTTCGCTAAAGACCGATTGCAACGGTCGCTGCGGCGCCGAAGTATAACTCGCTGCCGTCGGCTCGAACCGTTCCCAGCCGACGCCGGGAAAATAGACTTCCGGCCAGCTATGGGCCACATTTTCGCGCACGATATAGACACCCCCTTCGGGATCGAAATCGCCGCTGGCATAACCGCGCACCCACCGCGCCGGCACTCCCACCGAGCGCAGCATCACCACCATCGCTGACGCGAAATAATCGCAATATCCGGCTTGCTGTTCAAACAAAAACCAATCAACCAGATCGGCATTGCTCGGCGGCGGCGGAATATCTTCGCTGTAGGTCAGCCGGCGCAAATACGCTTCGATGGCAATCGCCTGATCGTACGGAGTTTCGGCATTTGCAGCCGCAATCACCCGCGCCGCTTCCGCCCGCACGCGCGCCGGCAAATTGGCCGGCAATTGCAGGTACCGTTCGCGCACCCATTGCGGATAATCAGTTCCGGCGTTGCGCAACGTCTGCACATCAGCTAACGAGACCAACGCCGTCACGGTATACGTCATACCGGCTACTAATGGGGTTGCGGATGTCACCAATGCCAAATCATCGTAGATCGGCACGATGCCGCCACTGTCAGCGCGGGCAATCACGTGTTCGAGATTGGCCGGGAGGCTAAACTGGAGTGGCGTGCCCCCTGCTAGCAACAGATCATCGTTCCGATCTTGGGCTAAGGTGATCGTCTGAGTAATCACCTGCCGCGCCCGCCGGTCAGTCAGTGGGATCGTTTCCCCTGCAGCTAGCGGCGTACGTGCCTGTTCAGCCGTTGCCACCCCCAGCGCCGCCCGCGCCAGTTCACCGGTGGTATTAGACCAACCTGAGCCATCGTAGCGATCGAAGGCAACCGCGCGCCAATAATCGAGCCGCGCCGAACGCACCGTCATCACCTCATCAAAACCGAGCGCGCGCGAACCGCCCAACGGCGCTACTCGCGCCGTAAACGAGATGCTGCCGGCGCCGGGAGGGGCATTAATCGTACTAAAGGCATCTTCCCACGCTGCCCGCGCCGCCCGAAACGGCGCCCGCAGCGATTCCCACGTCTGCAAGGCGCGTTCGGCGGTAATCTGCGCCGGCAAGAAGGCCGTGATTGCAATCAGCGCCGCCCCGACCACAGTGGCGGCCCATATGGCGCGCAACGGCAAGAGATCCGGGTAACTGATCTGCTGCGTCTCCCACGCCGCCCGGCGTTGCATCACATGGTGATAGACCAACAACAGCAAGGCGCTGGCCACAAACGCCATCGCTTCGAGATCGGGCTTGGGAAAGACGTAGGTATAATTGACCAGCAAGACAGCGCCATTGGCAATTATCATCAGCCATGGTTGTTGCTGGCGCACCACCACCCATACCGTCGCATAGGCGAGCCACCAACATAGCGCTGCCAATGCCAACACAAATAACACAATATCTTCACCGCGCCCGCCGCTCGCCAGCACCCGCGCCCACATGAGCGCACGGATCGTCAACTCGACCGCCCAATCGCGCCAGCTCAGCAGCCGGTTGTCGAGCAATGGCCCAATCTGCTGCACGATCCATACCCACGCCAGCACCAGCGACAACCCATGGGCCGCCCAACGGTTCAACCGCGGCCAAGCGGCCAGCGCCACGCCAACCGCCACAGCCATGCCAGACACTGCCGGCAGGATCGACAAGCCGCTCGCCCAACCCGACTCGGCCAAGCTGCGCACTACGGCGCCGGTCATCAGGAAGACCAGCATGATCCTCGGCAGCATCCACCAGAGATTCGGGAAACGAGACGGCGACTTTGTAAATGAAGACTTGGCCATGAAAAAAAGCCTTTATCCCATGTATGGACAGAGCGATGCTCTGCCCGATCAGACGCTTCCCGCACCAGCTACCCCCTAAAAGGTTCAAGGGCAGACAGAGCGCATAAGCTCAGATATGATGTATGGCTTTGAAATGCGCTGGTGTACCCTCCCCCCTGCCCCTCTCCCATTGGTGCGGGAGAGGGGAGATCAGCAACGAGCGTGAAGGCATTGCCCAGCGATCAACGGTTGTACGCAATCCGATGTTCTGACCGCTCCTCAACCCCAAGAGCGAGAACTACAGAGCAAGCAGAGCGATACTCTCCCGGCTAGACGCTTACCGCTCTTCCCCTAACACCGCCGCTAACCGAGGGAAGGCATTGAGCGCATTCTGCCAAAGCTGGGGGGCCAGCTCGGCCAACGACTGCTCGCGCAGCTTGGCCAGCTTCTGCCCGATGTAAATCAGACGGCTCGGTTCATTGCGTTGGCCACGGTGCGGATGCGGGCTAAGATACGGGCTGTCGGTCTCGATCAGGATCCGATCGGACGGCGCTTGGCGAGCGACCTCGTGCAAGGCGGTAGATTTCGGAAAGGTCAGCGGCCCCGAAAACGAGAGGTAAAAGCCCAATTCAAGACATGCTTGCGCTGCCGCCCAATCGCTGGAAAACGAGTGCATCACTCCCGGCCCGCGCGCAGCGTCACGGAGCACCGCAATCGTCTCGGCCATCGCATCGCGAGAATGGATAACGACCGGCAAGCCAAGCTCGCCGGCCAGCGCCAGTTGAGCGCGAAACGCCGCTTCTTGTTCGCTCGGCGGTGACTTCATCCAGTAGTAATCAAGCCCAATCTCGCCGATCGCCACCACCTTCGGATGGGAGGCTAAGGTGCGAACCTGTTCGATCCAATCGGCAGGCAAATCGTGCAAATGGTTTGGCTGAATGCCAACCACGGCAAAGATGGCCGGATGGGCATTCGCCAACGCGACCGCAGCGTGGCTGGAAGCCAAATCGTAGCCGATTTCAATCAGCGCCGCGACCCCCGCATCAAACGCGCGCACAACGACGTCACTGCGATCGCCATCGAATTGCACCGAGGCGAGGTGGAGATGAGTGTCAATTAGGCGAATAGGAGTATTCATAGGCATTCCACCCCATTGTAGCACAGATGCCTTCGTCAAGTCAGGCGTATTATACCCACGCCGATCATCGGATGACAATCACCCAATCCAAACCAAAGCACCGTGTACGGTGATCTCCCAGCACGGCACAAGCATCACAACCCAAATCAGCCGTGTTGACCGAGGAAACGACGGCACACACGGGATACCTGCGCAACGCGCGTACTCACCCGAACCACAGCGCATCGCACCCGCTTGGCCCACCACCGTCACAGCTCGACAAATCTCGTGAAATATCTCACGAATTATTGAACCGTTGAGAACCTTCCGCGATAATTTGTAACTTTTTTCACAAAATAGACATCCGTAAAAAACCGAACTTTCAGCAGTTGACAAGAAAACGGAATCGGGCTATAACATTACGTGTGATGTGAACGTGAGTTTTATCACAAAGGTAAGCGCTTACCGAACGCTGTGATGGCCCGGCAGCAACAAGCCCGTGTGACAGGCTAAGCAATACAGATTCGGAAGAACGTATCACACTGCCGCTGGCCATACCGGTATCCTTCCTGACGAAGTCGTCAAAGAGGTAACGAGGCCAAGTTCGCTCGAGACCGGTGACACGTGATGTGTCACTGAGGTGGCTGTTGTCGTCTTTACCGCAAATGAAAGAAGGTCTAACGCCATGAACCTGCTTGGCTTGCCCATCCTGTCATTGTTGCTCTGGCTGCCGGCGCTCGGCTCGCTCGTCATTCTGTTGCAGCCGCGTGGTCGCCCCGCTCTGTATCGCTGGACGGCGATGGGCGTGGCGATAGCGACGTTGATCATCGCTGGAACAGTCATCGGTCTGTTCTACACTGGCCCTTACGGCCCTACCGCTGGACTGGTGATTGGCCCGCCGCTGCAATTTGTTGACTCGGTCGCGTGGCTGCCCGCTGTCGGCGCTCGTTACCTGATTGGCGTTGATGGCATCAATTTGTGGCTGGTGGGCTTGACGGCATTCCTCGCCCCATTTGCCATTGCCGCGACATGGCAGCGGCAGACGCGCAGTCTGCAGCTCTTGTTGGCGCTGTTGCTGCTGGCCGAGACGGCGTTCCTCGGCGTGTTTCTGGCCCAAGACATGCTGCTCTTCTACGTCTTCTACGAGCTGGCATTGCTGCCGATGGTCTTCCTCGTCGGGATGTGGGGCAGCCATGGGCGCGCGTCAGCAGCCTTGAAGCTCTTCCTCTACACCTTTGGCGGCTCGCTGTTGATGCTGTTCGCGATGATCGGGCTGCATATTCTGCACCGCAACGCCGTTGCCGCCATCGAGCCGGGCTTTGCCGGCACCTTTGCGCTCAATCAAATCGTCGCCGATATGCGGGCCGGTATCTTTACGCTCGATCCGATGGTGGCCCGGTTGCTGTTCGGCGCGTTCTTCGTCGCCTTTGCGATCAAATTGGCGCTCTGGCCGTTCCACACGTGGTTGCCCGACGCCTACAGCGTTGCACCCACGCCGGTCGCGATTGTGCTAGCCGGGTTGATGGCCAAATTCGGCGTATATGGCCTGATCCGCTTCAACCTGACCCTCTTCCCCGAAGTGGCCTCGTGGGCGGCGCCAGCGATTGCCGTGCTGGCCGTGATCGGCATCATCTACGGCGCACTGATCGCCTTTACCCAGCGTGATATGCAGCGCATGATCGCGTATGCCTCGATCAGCCACATGAATTTTATTGCGCTTGGAGTGATGACCCTCAATACGATGGGCATCAATGGCGCGCTGTTGCAGATGGTGGGCCACGGCGTGATTATGGCGGCGTTGCTGCTCATCGTGGCTGTCATCGAAGAGCGGCGCGAGAGCCGCGAGCTTGGCTCGTTCGGCGGATTGTGGAGCGTGACGCCGGTGTACGCCGGTCTGACGCTGCTGACCTTGCTGGCGCTGGCGGGGTTGCCCGGCCTGAGCGGTTTCGTCGGCGAGTTTACGATGTTGCAAGGCATCTTCACCTCGCCGTTGCTGGGTTGGCCATTCGCCTTTGGCGCGGTCATCGGGATCATTCTGGCCGCGGTGTATGCGCTGCGCCTATTCCACTTGGGCTTTATGGGTGAAGTGCGGAATACGGCGAACCTCGATTTGCCCGATCTGAAGCGGCGCGAACTGTTGGCGCTCGGCGCGCTGGCGGCGGTGATGATTGCGCTGGGCCTGTTCCCTAATCTGCTGCTGAGCGGCACCACCGGCTCGGTGCAAGGTTTGGTCGATGCACTCACGCCGGCGGTGCAGGCGGCGGCCCAATTGAACGGATGGCGGTAAGTTAGGCATTTCTTCCTAACCATATGCCTGCTCATCATCGTAGGGGCGAAGCAACTGTAGGAACGGACAGAACATTTGGTTGAGTACAACCATTCGCTGTACGATGCCTGAAAGATCGGTGCTGCGCTTCCCGTTCCCACTAACGTTGAGGGGCGACAGAACATTTGATTGATTACGATCGTTGATTGCTGGGCAATGCCTCAAAGCTTAGCTCTCCGCTCCCCTCGCCCGCGCCAGTGGGAGAGGGGCGGGGGGGGTGAGGGGCACCAGCCCGCGCAGCGGGCTTCGTAAACCTAGCCCGGCCCTGAAGGGCCGGGTTCCGGATCACATGTTCTGTCCGCCCTTGAACGTGTGATATAGTATCTCCCATGATGGATGAACCAACCGATGGCCGCATGGTGGCGGCGTTACACGACTTTCAACGGCTGCGTTGGCGCGCCGATCTGGAACATCTGCTGGCCCGTTTGCGCGGCCAGTCCGATGATTTGTTGCCCTTTGAAGAGGTGCGGCAACGGGTCAATGCGCGCATGGCCGGCGAACGCCAGTTGCGTGAAATCCCGCTGGCCGCGATTGTGGGCAGCGTTGGCCGCTACCACGACTTTAACCGCAGCTTTTTGCCCCGGCGCGATGATGACTGGCAACGCTGGTCACGGGTGATGGCCGCGGTTGATAGCATGCACGGCTGGCCGCCGATTGAGGTGTACCAAATTGGCGAAGCCTACTTTGTCATTGATGGCAACCACCGGGTATCGGTTGCGCGCCAATTGGGAATGGATCATATTCAGGCGTATGTCATACCGCTCGTCTCGCGCGCGCCGATCGATCCATCGATGACCTTCGAAGAGATCGTGATTGCCGGGGAATACGCCGCTTTTCTCGAAGCCACCCGCCTCGATGAATTACGACCCGGCTGCGATTTGCGGGTCACAGTGGCCGGCCAGTATGCGCAACTGCGCCACCAGATTGAGCACATGCAACAACGGCTGGCTACCGCCGATCAGACGCCATCGTTGCCGGAAGCGGCTGCACTGTGGTATGACCACATCTATCGTCCGATCGCTGACTCGATCCGCGAGCGCGGGTTGCTGCGCGATTTTCCCGACCGCACCGAAACCGATCTCTACCTCTGGCTGTGCCACCATCGCGATGAGCTGAGCAAGCATCTCGGTTGGGACATCAGCCTTGCCCGAGCGATTGATGATCTCGCTGAAACACCGAGCCGGGCTGAGCAGTTGATCGAACGGGTCATTCCCGATTATCTTGAACCAGCCATGCCGGCGGGCGTGTGGCGGCGCAACCGCACGCTCGATCCGGCGCACTGGCTGTTTCGTGAGGTGCTGGTGCCGGTAAACGGTAAGGCTGATGGCTGGCAGGTGCTTGATCAGGTGCTGGCGTGGGCCAAACGGGAAACGGTGCGTCCGCTTGGCCTGCATGTCGTGCGCAGCCTCCGCCAGCGCGATTCAGCGGCGGCGCAGGCAGTGGTGCGCGAATTTGGCGAGCGTTGCGCCGCGGCCGGTGTCACCGGCGAGTGCGCCATTGAGGTAGGCGCGATCGACCGCGCTATTCGCGAACGCACCCGGCTCGTCGATCTAGTCGCCATCCAAATCAATTACCCTCCCGGAACATCGCCGCTGGCCCGGCTTACCTCCGGCTTGCGCACTATTTTGCGCTGTTCGGTGCGGCCTGTCTTGACCGTACCGCATGCGGTTGAACGGATTGAACGGCTCTTGCTGGCCTATGATGGCAGCCGCAAAGCCGAAGAGGCGCTCTACCTCGCCGCCTATTTGGCTGCGCGCTGGCAACTGGCGCTCAACGTTGTCACTGTGCTCGATGGCAAAGCCAGCGCCGAAGCGGTGCGCATGCGCGCCTTCCGCTCCCTCGAGCGCTACAACATCGCCGCCGGTTATATCCTTGAACGCGGCGAACCGGCGCCGGCCATTATCCACGCCGCCGAGCAGACCCGTGCTGACCTGCTGGTGATGGGCGGCTACGGCCACCGCGACCCGCTCCGTGATCTGGTGATTGGTTCAACCACCGAAGCGTTGTTGCGCACCCGGCGCTTGCCCACGCTGATTTGCCAGTAGGCTGAGGAACAGGCGAACGGCTCAACGACGGTCAACGCAACGACGCAAAGGGGGCAAAGGCGCAGAGGACGCAAACGCAAAGACGCAGAGGACGCGAAGAGCGCAAAAGGTTTTGGGACACCCTCACCCCTAGCCTCTCTCCCGCGCTAGCGGGAGAGGGGCACTGTTGCCTCCCACGCCAGTAGTGTCTCTTCCGCTTACCCAGCGGCTCCCCCTCACCCGCCTTACCGTAGGAGAGAGGTTGGGGGTGAGGGCCATCAGCACGCACTTCGTAATCCTAGTTCCCTTTCGCAATTGCCCCTGTTTAATCACAAACAGCGAATCTTTTCGCGCGCTCGCGCGGTATCTATATAGGAACCGAAATTGCAGCGTGAGGAACGTATGCTGTCACTGCGCATGAACGAACTGCCCACCAACGACCAACCCCGTGAGCGGCTAGCCCGGCTCGGCGCCGGCGCGCTGAGCGATGCCGAGCTATTGGCCATCCTGCTGCGAGTTGGCGTCAGCGGCACCAACGTCTTACAACTGGCCCAACAACTCCTCAGTGACTATGGCGGATGGCTCGGCTTGCAGCGCGCCGACTACAATGATCTCTGCCGGCGAGCCGGCATTGGGGCAAGCAAAGCCGCTAGCATCAAGGCGGCGCTGGAAATTGGCCGCCGGCTAGCGCGGATTAGCGTTGACGAACGATTTCCGATCCGCTCGCCGGCTGATGTCGCGGCCCTCTTGATGGTTGAGATGAGCCACCTCGATCAAGAACATCTGCGCACCGTTTTGCTCGACACCAAAAACCGGGTGCAGCAGATCAGCACGATCTACATCGGCAGTCTCAATTCGGCCACCATTCGGATCGGCGAAGTCTTCAAAGATGCTGTACGGCGCAACAGCGCCGCGATTATCGTCGTCCACAACCACCCATCGGGTGAAGCCACCCCCTCGCCGGAAGACATTCAGGTAACACGCCAATTGGTGGCTGCCGGTCGCCTGCTCGATATCGAGGTGCTCGACCACCTCATTATTGGGCGCGGGCATTATGTCAGCCTGCGCGAGCGGGGCTTAGGGTTTGAATAACAGGCGGCGCATACGCTAGAGTGGCGTATGCGCCGGGACGAAAGGCGGGTAAGGGCAACGCATGCGTTGCCCCTAGCTGAAGACCGGATGGCGGCGGTGTTGAAAGATGGTATCGACACTGACCCCGCTATGGATGCGTTGGATCACTTCGGCAATCAAGGTACTGACCGAGAGGATCGTCAAACCGGGCCAGCGCCGTTCCGGGGCCACCGGCAGAGTATCGGTCACGACCAACTCGCGAATCGAGCTAGCGCGGAGCCGTTCAACCGCATTGCCGGCGAAGACCGGATGCACGCAGCAGGCGTAAATCTCACGCGCCCCTTGCTGTTCGAGCAACTGCACCACTTCAAGGATCGAACTGCCGGTGGCAATTTCATCATCAACTACAATACAGCGCTTACCGCGCACATCACCGATCAGGTTGAGCACTTCGGGCGCGGTGAGCGAGCCATCTTTGCGATCAAAGTACTGTACACGCCGCTTCTCGGCAATCGCCAGTGGCGCATTCAACGCTTCGGCAAAATTGCGCGCGCGCTTGGCAAAGCCGACGTCGGGCGACACGACGATCATATCGTCCCACCCTTTATCGGCAAAGTAGCGCACCAGCAAATTCATGGCCGTCAATTCATCCATCGGGATCGAGAAAAAGCCCTGTATCTGCCCAGCGTGCAGATCAATCGTCATCACTTGGTGGGCGCCGGCCACTTGGATCATATCGGCCAGCAGACGGGCCGTAATCGGCACCCGCGGCTGATCCTTCTTGTCGGTGCGGCCATACGCATAATAGGGGATCACCGCCGTGATCCGGCCTGCCGATGCCCGTTTGCAGGCATCGAGCATAATCAATAGCTCCATAATCCGATCGCTAAGATCGGGCATCGACAGCGACTGGATCACAAACACATCTTTTTCGCGCACACTTTCGTTGAGCTTGACAAAGATATTCTCATTGCTAAACTTCACAATCGTCGCATCACCGAGCGGAACCCCCAAACGCTCGCTAATCGCGCATGCAAGCATCGGGTTTCCATTGCCGGCAAAGATCCGCATCTCGTCGAAGCGGCTTCCCATTCCTTCCTCCTTACCCTGTAAGGCGCAACTCAAACAACGCCCGAATCAATGCCAAACAGCGCCAGCACTTCGGCGCGGGACAGATTCCAACCAGCCGGCAAACCGTTGGCAGCCGGAATGTCATCATACGCGATATGCAATGCCCGCACTGCCGGTTGTTGCAAGATAATTGCCAGCACACGTGCCAGTGAGAGCGTCAGCAAGCGCGGTACGCGGGCCAAACCGGTGCGTTGGGCGAAACTCACGGCAGCATCGGCGCTAAGAAACGCAAGCAACCGGCGAGGACGGGAGGACGGCGCCGGCGCTGACGGATCAGAACTGGCAGCAGCGCCAGTGGTGCGATAGACATACAGCGTCTGGGGCGACGGCTGGCCATCGGCAATAAGCCGTTGGTGGAACAATGCTAACACCTGTGCTATTTGCGCCGGTTCACCGCCGGCCTGCCGCACGGCTGCGGCCAAAATTGCGAGATCAACTTGCGTTGCCGCCATACCCACTCCGTTTCGCGCATCCGCCCATCGTCTATGGCTGCGGATCGTGTGCTGCCAGCGCTGCGGGCTTCCTATCGCAAGCGACCAAGCTCCTCTGCGCGACGTTATGCTACGGCACCGACGTTGGCCGGGGTTGCACGGTTTGCGGGCGTGGCTCGCCGAAGTAGAGCGCTGATCCCAACAAACCCAACTGCACTACATACGGCGTCCCCGCCGCTTCGGGGTGTAACTCAAACCGGGCGCGCTCGAAATATTGCACACGGAAAGCCCAGCCATCAGGCTGCACCTCATCAAATTCGGCGCTAATCGGATAGCCGAATGATGTCAAGCCCCCGTTTTCTTCCCAATATTGCAAAAACAAGCCGCCGACGCCAAAGCCGGTTTCCGGGAAGTAGCGGAGATCGGGACGTGACGGGAATGGTTCGGGGCGAAGAAAGGTACGCCCGGCGACATACTCCACCCCGACAAGCCCAATTTGAAATTCGTAGGGTGTACCGCTCAGTTCCGGCCAATATTCAACCCGCGCGCGTTCAAACCACTGCACTTCACGGCCATTGTGCAACAAAGCCGGGCTAATCGGCAACCCAAGCCGGCGCAAGCCGCCGAGCCGTTCATACGCAGCGGCAAAACGCGGCGCGATATCAACGTTGACGGCTGGAGCCGGTGACTGGCCGCCGTCCACTACACCAACGGTAGAGGACTGTAAAATCAGCTCACGTGGCGTCACCCGGTTTTGCGACAAGGCCGGCCAACGCACCCCGCCGATCCCGGCAATCACGAGCGCCAGTATGATCAAGAACAACACTACGAGCAGCACAACCATCCCTACTCGCAGACGGTTATTGCGCGCCGGTCGCTGGCGGATAGGACGAGTCTCAGCAGAGGCCGGCGGAACCGGTTGGCGACCCTGATCCGGGCCTGATGGTGCAGTTGGCGGTTGCTGGCTAGAAGGGGAAGAGACGGTTCCGCTCATTGGCCGCTCCTAAATATGAGCGATGATCTCACTTGCTACCACCTGCAGATCGTCGGTAGTAGCGGCGCTGGGACGCCACAGCTTCACTGACCGATCACCATCCCAACGCGGAATAATATGGATGTGGAAGTGAAACACTACTTGCCCGGCAGCAGCGCCATTATTCTGAATAATATTAAAGCCATCGGGTTGCAGTGCTGCGACAATAGCTCGCGCCACACGCTGGGTCGTGAGCGCCGTAGCTGCGACCAGTTCGGGCGGCAGATCGAGCAAACCGGGCAATTCTGGCTTGGCAATGACCAGCGTATGGCCCCGCGCCGCCGGATTAATATCGAGAAAGGCGAGAGTCAGATCGTCTTCGTACAGCTTAAATGCAGGCAGCTCGCCACGCACAATTCGGGTAAACACCGACGTCATACGACCTCCGAAGTATCCAGCGCAGCCAGATTGTCTTCTGTTCCTGTGCGCTGGCCAAGCCACGCCAGCGCGATCACCCCGAGCAATACCCCAAACCAGAGCGTACAAAAACGGATCACGATCGTCGCCGTGGTTGCCGCGCTGGCGCTCACTCCAACCAGCGCAATCAGCAAACCGACGCTACTCACTTCTGAAGCGCCTAACCCGCCGGGTAAAAATGAGACCAAGCCAAAGAGCGTGCTTGCCGCGAAGATAAACGTCGCCTGCAAAAGGAGCAACCACGACGGCTCGCTACCGACCCCCATGAGCACCACGAAGAAGGCCAAACACTCAAAACCCCACGAAATCACGCTGATCAGCGTCGAGACGAGCAAAATGCGCCAGTGCAACAATTGCGCAGTCGTGGTATAGACCATCTCGAGTCGCGGCGCAATACGCGCGCCAAACGGCAGACGCGCCACGAGCCGGATGACGGCGAAGGCCAACTCTTGCCGTTGCACCACCACAATCCCGGCGATAGTCGCCACGACCAGCGCCACGAACAAGGGGCGCGCCGGCGGGTAAAGGGTCAACCCCAATCCCATCAGAAATAGCATGGCAACACCGTCGGTCAACCGCTCGGCCAACACAATCGGCGCCGAACGGCTGATCGGCGCGCCATTGCGTTGGCGCAAGAGAAACGACTTCAGCACTTCACCCATCTTGCCCGGTGTGACCGACATCACTAATCCGGCGGTAAAAATGAGACCGCTCGTTGCATGGTCAATGTTACGGTCAAGCCGCAAATAGCGCAGATAATAGTCCCACTTGAGCCAGCGCAGCCAGTAATTGATGACAGTGCCAATCAGGATCAGCGGCAGCAGCAGCCAGTCGAAGGTGCGCAAATCGTTGCCAACGGCGCGGAGATCGCTGAACAAGCTGATCACGATCACCACCGCCAAACCGATCACGAGCGAGGTGAGAATTGATTTGCGCAACCCGGCGCGCAGGGAGGTTGTCGGTTTGTGTTGTTTCATATCGACCTCAATTATAGCATAGCAGCGCCGGTGATATTTTGATGGCCGATCGTCAATGAAAGGGACTAGACTCCTATAGCGGTAGGCAGAACGATCAGGTACAATGCCGGTAGGTATGGCATCTATTACACGAGGAAACTTCATGCCTGCCCGTTTTGCCCTCGCCGGCCTGCTGATCCTCTTGATCAGTCTTGTGCCGGCGCCACCCGCACAGGCCGCACCTACCACTGATTGGATCGTCAAACTGGCTGATACCGAGCAAGCCGTTACGCTCAGCCAGCGGCTCCGCGTCCAAAGCCTGAAACTGATCGGCGATCACACCTATCTCGTTCGCCTACCTGCCGGGATGCCGGCCACTGTAGCCGGCGAACGCATCCGTAATCTCGCGGGGGTCATCTACGCCGTGCCTGATTACGAACGGGCCATTACCCGCACACCCAACGACCCCTTTATTCAGCAGCAATGGGCATTAAACACGATCGGCGCTTACGACGCTTGGAATATCACGACCGGCGGGCCAATCATCATCGCAGTGATCGACACAGGGGTTGACGCCGGCCATCCCGATCTGAGTGGGAGGGTGCTGAGCGGTCTCAATACGATTACCGGCAGCACCAACACCAATGACGATAATGGTCACGGCACTGCAGTGGCGGGTTTGATCGCCGCCGCCGGCGACAATGGTACGGGTATTGCCGGTATCTGCTGGGGATGCCAGATCTTGCCAGTGAAGGCGTGTTTCAACAATGGCCGCTGCCGCGATTCGAGCGTGGTTAGCGCAATTCGCTGGGCCACTGACAGCGGCGCGCGTATCATTAACCTGAGCTTGGGCGGGGCGATGAATTCCCCCGCGTTGCAAGATGCCGTGCGTTACGCGACCGAACGCGGAGTGTTGATTATTGCTGCCAGCGGTAACGAGCGGGCCGAAAGCAATGCACCCAACTATCCGGCTGCATATCCGGAAACGATCGCCGTAGGGGCAACGGGATACAGCGATGAAGTTACCAGCTTTTCAAATACCGGTGACTTTATCGATCTCGTTGCACCGGGCATTGATATTGCCACCACGCTGCCGGGCAATAGCTACGTAACTGCTACTGGCACTTCGTTCGCCAGCCCCTTTGTGGCGGGTGCGGCGGCGCTGGTGATGACGGTACGGCCCGATCTGAGCAGTAATGACGTGCGTTGTGTGTTGGCGATCTCCGCCGAAGATCGCGGCGCACCGGGGCGCGACGGCGAGTATGGCTATGGCCGGTTGAACGTTTTGAATGCGGTGCAAACGGCCACTACCTATGGCGGCTGCCCGTTGGGCACGCCGGCGCCAGTTGCCAACCCCGGCTTCGATCCCTTTACCCGCGTTGAACCACCGTCCGATGGCCGGCTGTTCTTCCCCGAAACCGGCCATACCCTCGGCGGTGGCTTTCGCGCGTACTGGGAACAAAACGGCGGCCTGCCGATCTTCGGCTTTCCAATCAGCGAAGAGTTTACCGAAATCGGTAGCGATGGCCGCCCGGTCACCGTACAATACTTCGAGCGCCACCGCTTCGAGTGGCGGCCAGAAAATGCCCCGCCCTACAACGTCTTGCTCTCGCGGATAGGTGATGATTTGCTGCGCCGGCAAGGTCGCGATTGGTATACCTTTGAGCGCAGCGGGCCGGTTGCCGGTTGCCTTTACTTTGCCGAGACGAATCAGTCGCTGTGCGAGCCATTCCTCAGCTACTGGCGGCGCAACGGCCTCGAATTCGATGGCCGGCCCGGCAAGAGCTACGCCGAGAGTCTCGCTCTGTTTGGCTTACCGCTCTCGCAGCCGCAGATCGAAGAGACCCGGCCCGGCACAGTGGTGATCACACAGTGGTTTGAACGGGCGCGCTTCGAGCTGCACCCAGATGGGAGGGTGTTGCTGGGCTTGCTCGGTAACGAGTTGGTGGGAAGGTAAGGAAAGATACGATGTACCCTTATCAGTAACGGTATGGGGTGCGGCAGTCAAACTGCCGCACCCCATACCCTCTCGGTGACTACAGTCATAACCTCTTCAGGACGAGCGACACTAGCCGAGAACCTTCTGCCATTGCATACTCAAACAGGTAAGACTTCGCCGCATGGAGGCAGAGCGGCGCTCTGCCCTTGTGTTCGGCTTGCCATGAGAGACCAATGGGTTATTGCGAGGGAGTGGGGCGGCCAGCACTGCTGGCTGCCACCCGACCGCAGCAATCTCCCGCGTCCAGCGGAAATCGTGCCTGAGCAGGC
Source organism: Chloroflexus sp. (assembly GCF_034435895.1). Classification (GTDB taxonomy): domain Bacteria; phylum Chloroflexota; class Chloroflexia; order Chloroflexales; family Chloroflexaceae; genus Chloroflexus. The sequence goes on along the minus strand of NZ_DAOTWH010000187.1, from coordinate 43,259 downwards.
GCAAACCGTGCTCGCAGGAGATTGCTTCGGATGAGGTAAAACCCTTTTATAGTCATCACAGGTGCTGCTATGACGACACTCCAACCAACCGAACACTTCTCGCCGCACGAAGAGCTGATCAACGTGATCACGCATGGCGCCGGAGCGGCGCTCAGTGCGCTGGCCGGCGCGATCTTGCTCAGCGCAGTCTGGCAACGTGGCGACGGCTGGCAAATCGCCGGCGCGACGATCTTTTGCGTAACGTTGACGTTGCTCTACCTCGCTTCGACGCTCTACCACGCCAGCCGTGAACCGCGCCGGCGGGCAATCCTCGAAATCTTTGACCACAGCGCAATCTTTTTGCTGATTGCTGGCACGTACACCCCATTCACACTGGTGAGTTTGCGCGGTACGTTGGGATGGACACTCTTTGGCCTCGTTTGGGGGCTGGCGTTAGCTGGGGTGGTAATGAAACTCTTTCTAACCGGACGGTTTCGCCTGCTCTCGACCCTGATCTACGTTGCGCTCGGCTGGCTGGTGGTGATTGCCGCCGATCAAGTCTTTACCGCGCTCACCCCACTGACCATCGGTTTGCTGGTTGCCGGCGGCGTGGCATACACTGCCGGAACACCATTTTATATGCTCTCGCAACGGCGCTACATGCACAACATCTGGCACGGCTTTGTGTTGCTAGGCAGTGTGTTGCACTTTGGCGCGGTGATTTCGGTGGTGTTGTAAGCAAACAAGTGCGGCAGTGGCACTGCCGCACTCCATGTTAGCGTCTACCGCACCACGCACAGATTGCGCCCGCCCCGCTTAGCGGCATATAACGCCTGATCCGCCCGCTCGATCAGATCGCAGACACTCAGCATCTCATCAGTAGGCTTGCGCTCCCCACACTGATCGTCACCGGACGGAGCGGCCATGCCGCTTGCTGCACCAGCCGGCGCAGCCGCTCGGCCAGCACATAGGCGCCGTCGCTGCCGGTGGCGGGCAAAATCACGGCAAACTCCTCATCACCATAACGGGCAATGATGTCATGCTTGCGGCTGCCTTCGTTCAATGCCTGCGCTACGATGTGCAACGTCTCATCGCCGGCAAGGTGGCCGAAAGTATCGTTAAACGCTTTGAAGTGATCCACGTCTATCAACAATAACGATAACGGCGCCTGATAGCGGCGAGCGCGATCGAACTCCTCGTTCAAACGTAAATCAAACCCGCGCCGGTTGAGCACCTCCGTCAGCGGATCGGTCAACACCTGCTGCACCTCGGCAAGCCGAGTTTCGAGGCTGTGCAAATAGGCTTGAAGCGAATGGCGTTCTTGTTCGTGGGCCAGCAGCCGTTGCTCGAGCTGCAACAGATCACGGCGAATTTCGAGATGCTGCACGACATGGCGTGACAGCACCCGCAGCATCTCAACCTGCTCGGGTGATAATTGGTGGGGTTGCCGATCGACCACACACACCGTACCAAGCGCGTAGCCGTTGGCCGTCACCAACGGTGCGCCAGCGTAGAAGCGAACATAGGGATCGCCGCGCACAAATGGGTTATTAGCAAAGCGGGGATCGCAGGTCGCATCTTGCACTACAAACACATCATCAGGGTAATTGATCGTGTATGAACAAAAGGCCAGCTTGCGATCCACCTCGTTATCGGCAAAACCCAACCGCGCCTTCGACCACTGCCGGTCACGGTCGATCAAATTGACCAGCGCCATCGGGGTCTGGCAAATATAGGCCGCCAGCCGGACAATATCCTCGTACACCTGCTCGGGCAAAATGTCGAGGATATGGTAGCTCTCCAGCTCACGCAGTCGCTCCTCCTCGTTGGGAGGGATAGGCGGCAGGGGCAAGGCTGGGTTGTCAGACGGTTCGGCAGACAGGAGATTACTGGTGAGCAGCACATCAATCGTACTGATAATATAGTATATAACTATACCACAAGCCACAATCACGGCTGCAACAAGGTGTTAGGATGTTTTCTGTGGAATAACCACAAAGAGCCACAAAAAAAGCACAACATGTACCTCATCTCTGCGTCTGCAGAGGATAACCACCATCCCAGAACCCTCTGCGTCCTTCGCGCCTTTGCGTTTGAAACCTCTGCGCCTCGGCCCGCGCTGCGCCTTTGTTGTTGGCCCTCACCCCCCAACCCCCTCTCCCACCTCACGGCGGGAGAGGGGGAGCTGCGTGATGGGCGGACGAGGCATAGCAGGAGTGGAACACAGCAGCGCCTCTCTCCCGCGCCAATGAGAAAGGGGAGGGGGGAAGGTCTGTTTACCGCCGAGGGCGCGGAGAGTAGTGTTAGCTCGCGGCGTGCGCGGCGGGCATCTGCCCCCACTCACCTAATGCCCCTTCCCAGCCTCCCCCAGTGGGGGGAGGAGCAAGCGCCCCTCCCCTAGCGCGGGAGGGGTTGGGGGTGGTGGCTAAGCAACCCCAGCGGGAGAGGGGAAGGGGGTAAGGGCACTGCGCCGCATAGCCACAAAGCGACACAAACGACGCAAAAATAGCACGTTTTTGCGTATTTTGTGTCTTTTCGTGGCTATTGATGCCCGCACCCCTCGCCATCGCGATCCTTACCGACCTATGCTATAATCACCGCCACAACTGAAGTGCGTTGAAGTGAAGAGGGGCAACAATGCGGTTGCTGATGCGCATTGCCGGCTGGGTGTTAGCACTAGTGCTGTTGGTCGTGGTGGTTGGCGGTGGGGGCGGGTATCTCTGGCTGCGGCGGTCGTTGCCGCAAACCACCGGCGAGATTCAGGTGCGCGGGATCAGCGGGCCGGTGACGATTGTGCGCGATCGCGACGGCGTGGCCCACATCACCGGCGCTACCGAGACCGATGCTGCCTTTGGCTTGGGTTTTGTCCATGCCCAAGAACGGCTCTGGCAAATGGAAGTGCAGCGCCGGATCGGCCATGCCCGCCTGTCTGAGGTGTTTGGCGAGACGACGCTACGTACCGATAAGTTTTTGCGCACGCTCGGCGTGGCCCGCGCCGCCCGCAGTGCGCTGGCGAAGCTCGACGGCGAGACGCTGGCGATGTTGGAAGCCTATGCCGCTGGCGTCAATGCGTTTCTCGCCACTAATCCGGTGCTGCCACCTGAATTTCTGATCCTTGGCGTGCAACCCGAACCGTGGCAACCCATCGATTCGCTGGTGTGGGCCAAGATGATGGCATGGGATCTTGGCGGTAACTGGAGCGATGAGGTGCTGCGCGCCTTGCTGATCGCTAAAGTTGGCCGCGAAGATGCCAACGTTCTGATGCAGACCTATACCACCGACGGGCCGCTGATCTTGCCTGAAGGTATGCCGGATCTCACAACGATTGGTCACGCCGGCCCACCGATCCAACCCGCCACCGCGCAAGCAATGCTTGACCTGTGGGAGACGATCCACCAGACAACCGGTCTCGGCGACCTGCTCTCTGGCTCGAACAATTGGGTGATCGGCGGTTCGCGCACGGCCAGCGGCAAGCCGCTGCTGGTTAACGATCCCCACCTCGGCAACCGCATCCCCTCGATCTGGTATCTGGCCCACATGCAGGGTGGCCGGATCAACGCAATCGGCGCGACCTTCCCCGGCTTGCCGGCGATTGTAATCGGCCACAACGAACGGATCGCGTGGGGTGTGACCAATACTGGCCCAGATGTGCAAGATTTGTATATCGAACGAATCGACGCTCAAAATTATGTCGAATACAACGGCCAGCGCGAACCGGTCACGCTCATCAACGAAATGATTCAGGTCAAAGGCGCTGACCCGATCACGCTCACGGTGCGCATCACGCGCCACGGCCCGATCATCAGTGATGTCCAGAGCGATCTGCCCGATACGCTCGCCTTTCGATGGACGGCGCTCGACGATGATGATCTGACCATGCGCGCGTTCCTCAACATTAACCGCGCGCAGAACTGGGAGGAGTTTGTCGCCGCGTTGCGCGATTACAAGACGCCGATGCAGAATTTCGTGTATGCCGATATTGACGGGAATATCGGCTATTACGCGCCGGGTGCGGTGCCGATCCGGCGCAACGGTGATGGCAGAGTGCCGGCGCCGGGGTGGACGGACGAATACGAATGGATTGGCTACATTCCGTTCGAGGAGTTGCCACACATTTACAACCCGCCGAAAGATTATGTCGCCACCGCCAACAACAAGGTGGTGAGCGACGACTACCCCTACCTGCTCGGCACATCGTGGGCCGCCCCGTTCCGCGCCCAACGCATCATCGAGCTGATCGAGCAGGGCAACCGGCTGACGGTGGATGATATGCGGGCAATGTTGGGGGATGTCGTTTCAGCACAGGCCCGCGAGCTGTTGCCAGTCTTCCGCAACGTGACCCCTGCCGGCGAGCGTGAAGCCGCCGCGCTTGAGCTGCTGCGCAGTTGGGATGGCGCGATGCGCGGTGACAGCGCCGCCGCCGCCGTCTATCAAGGCTACTACTACGCCGCCCTCGAAGCGATCTTCGCCGATGAGCTGCGTGAGTACTTTACCACTACCTACCGCAACCGGCGCGACTTCCCGGCGCTGGCGCTACGGGCAGTGTTGCTCGATGGCCAGCGCGAATGGTGCGACGATGTGACAACGATTGGGGAAAAGGAGGATTGTCCCGCGACGTTAGCCAAGGCGCTCAGCAACGGCCTGACCGCGATGGCGGCGGCGCAAGGCGAGAGCGATCCAGCGCGCTGGCGCTGGGATCGCGTCCACCAAGCGGTCTTCCCGCACAACCCCTTCAGCCAAGTGGGAGCCTTGCGCGGCCTGTTTGAGCGGCGCATCCCCAATAGCGGCGACACCTTCACCGTCAACGTCGCGCCGGTGCGCATCACCGAGCCGTACCTGCAATACAACGCGCCCTCGTACCGCCAGATCGTCGATCTGAGCGACCTCACCAACTCGCGCTTTATGCACACCACTGGCCAATCAGGCAACGTGCTCAGCAGTCGCTACAGCGACTTCCTTGAGCGGTGGCAGCGAGTCGAAGACATCCCGATGCGCTTTGGCGGCGCGATCGAGGGCGAAACATTGGTCTTGCGTCCGGCGCCGTAACGGCTAGATCACGACCTTGACAACACCACGACCAACGTTGGGCGATTCTGCTCGTTCCAATCGCCGGTGCGGCTGGTGACAAAATATTTGCCGCTGTGGTAGGCGCTATCCGCCGAGTAGAGCGCCAACCGCAGCGGCTGGCCATTGGCATACGCCTGCACTACCCCGCGCGTGACGTCAATTTCACGCTTCGGGAGATTGTTCCAATTGGGAGGCCCGAACATCACTCCGGCCCAACCGCTGCCGATGTTCTCGCGCGCGAGCGGCGCATTATTCCACGTTAGGGCATTGGGGTTCCAATCCTCACCCACCACCATTGCTTGGATCAGCGACGGCTTGGCGTCTTGGGGTTGCGCATTCCCCATCTGGCTCAGAATCAGCTTCGCCGAAACCACCGTTCGCCCGGCGGGCAAGCTGTTTAGCGGGAAGGTGAGATAATACTTGGCAAAACACGGCCAATCGGCGATATCAGCCTGATTTTGGACGCTAGTGTCGGCTTTGTCCACCGGCTGCGACCAATTGCCCCAGCGATCCCAGAAATTGCCGTCAGCATTACACATATTATCATCCTGACCACCCACACCGGCATCGGCTACCGTCACACCATTCAGGCCGTGGCGGAGAAGGTATTCTTGCGTGGCGCTGACCGGCGGCGGGGTGTAGACCGGCAAGCCAAAACGGAGACCGCCCCACGTGCGGGGTTGATTCGGGTTGAGGTTCGGCGGCCATACCTGATCAGCAATCGGCGTGCCGGCAGCGTTATCGCGGTCATGCCCGATCACCCCCAATCGCCACTGCGTGCCATTGGCGGGCCGGCCAGCGAGACCAAGGCTGGTAAAGGGGATGCGAAAAGTCATCGCCCAACCGCGATCCTCATCGTTATCGTTGTTGGGTGCGTCGCCGCGCCAGCCGGGGATGGTGCTGAACGCGACCGTGGCCGCCGCCCAACTGCCGCCGCTGGCGCGCTGGCTCAACTGATAGCGCGCATCCGGCTCAGGCGGGCCGCGAAACTGGGCCACCAGCCGGTAACTGGTTGCCCCAAGCTGGGAGCCGCCACTAGTGTCGATGAAGACGGTCGCCGCATCCCACGCGGTCAGATCGGCGGCAGCGGGAGTGGTATCGTACCAGAGTTGCCGGTCAAAAACCGCGAGATAGAGGTAGAGCGCCTCGTTGTTATAGCCAATCCGTACATCGGTATAGTTGCTGGTATAACTGACTTGACCAAACCAGAAGATCGCCATCTCATCGAACCGGTCATTGGTAACGTTGGCCACCGGAAAGTATGGCGCATTGATCCAATACTGGGGTTCGCCGGATGGAGCGAAGACGGCGGGCAACCATTGGCGGAAAGGTGGATTATTAGCGGTGGTGATGGCGAGGGGAAGGATGAGGGCGAGGACGATAAGGGAGACTAGACTGAAGCGCACGGAGCGATACATCAAGGGGCACCTCCTGAATCGAAGCCCAGCGAGAAGCTCAACGCGCTTCTCGCTCCCCCCTGTCATTGGAAGCGAGGGTTGGCCGCGTGACGAATCACGAAGCCAACGACCGCTCTTCCACGTAGACTATTTTACTACCTTGCGGCTCAAATTGTATAGGAACGTGGCGCAATTCGGGTAACGCAGCCCGGATGGCGTCGTGCCGCTCTTCTGGCGCATAGACCAGCAAAAATCCGCCCCCGCCAGCGCCGAGAATCTTACCGCCGATCGCGCCGGCAGCCCGCGCCCGCTCGTACCAATCATCAATCTGCGGCGTCGAAATACCGCTCGCCAACTTGCGCTTGCGCATCCAACCCTCGTGCAAAATCTCGCCGAACGCATCGAGATCATCGTGGTGCAGGGCAAGGCGCAGATCATGCGCCAACTCCACCATGCGGCGCAAATGCCGGCGGCGCGATTCATCACGCTCGGTATTCTCGCGCTGCTCGCGCAGCACATCGCTCGTCTTGCGGGTAGCGCCGGTGTACAGCATCATCAACCGCTGCTGCAAGCGTTGCTTCGTTTCAGCGCGGCAGATAATCGGATCAACAAACACCGTCTCATCAGGGTTAAACTGAATAAACTGCAATCCGCCGTAGGCGGCGATATATTGATCCTGCTTCCCGATCGGCGCGCCACAACGATCAATCTCAATAATGCACGCCTCGCGGGCCAACCGTTCAGCGCCGACAAACCGGCCAATAAAGGCATAGAGTGCGTTCAGCAACCCCACCGTATACGTGCTTGATGAGCCAAGACCGGTGCCCTGCGAGGGAATATCGGAGATTGAGGTAATCTCGATCGAATGCTGCCGCCCCACCAAACGCAACGCTTCCCGTATCAGTGGATGCTTAAGGTCATCCACCTGATCAACAATCTCGGTCACTGAATAGCTGGCCCGGATCTGATGGTCAAACTTCTCATTGACAGTGATGTAGATATACTTGTTGATCGCCGTACTCACCACCGCCCCCGGTTCATGGCGGTAGAAGGCCGGCAGATCACTGCCGCCACCAGCAAAACTGATCCGCAACGGCGTGCGCGAGATAATCATGGCATTGCCCCTTATCGTTCAGATCGAACAATTCTCTGCATCGCATGGCAAACAAATAACTGAACACCACGGCATGATCTGCCCATTCCACACCGCCATCAGTATAATCTGAACGTACCACAAGCGAATGACAAAGACTTCACTCACAGGCGCCCAAGAGATAACAATTTGTTTACGTCGCGCGATCGCCCGCGGCGGAAGGCATTGCAGAGACCTAGCGTGGCAATGGTCATTGCGCCGTGGCGCAAGGCATCACATACCTATCAGCAAGAATGCCTGCCCGATCTGATGGCAGGACGGTAGCGCGAGCGGATGCTTCCCTGCTCGATAGCCTACAGCCCCACGATGAATTGCAGGCATAGCACCTTGATCTGACCAGCCGCCAAAGCCGCACCATTGCCGGACGAACCATGTAGGCTCGCAATCGCGATGTAGTTGCAATACAAAAATTAACGATAATATTTTTGAAAGCAAATAATTGTTGTATGTTTTTATGTTGGTATTTTAATCAATTTTTATTTCTTTTTCATTCAAAAATCATCTTTCGCAATTACTATCACAACACCAAAACTACCTCCTCCCCTTTCAACATCCCAACCCACCGTACCACCAGCTCATTCTGTCCACTCAACCACAGGAGTGATGTATGGCCGCAACCCCTTTTCTATCGATCGTCATCCCCGCCTACAACGAAATCCGCCGCTTGCCAACCACCTTAGCAGCCATCAGCGCCTACCTCGCCCGGCAATCCTTCCCCGCTGAAATCCTCGTTGTTGACGACGGCAGCACCGATGGCACTGCCGGCCTCGCCGCAAGCTACGCCGGCGTCCACGTCCTCCGCTGCGATCACCGTGGCAAGGGGTTTGCCGTGTGCGCCGGCGCACTCGCTGCGCGCGGCGAGTATGTGCTGCTGTGTGACGCCGACTTGGCCACGCCGATCGAAGAGTGGGAAAAACTATGGCCGTATTTCAGGGCCGGATTCGATGTGGTGATCGGGTCGCGGGAAGGGAACGGCGCGCAGCGGTACAATGAGCCATTCCACCGCCATCTGATGGGGCGCATCTTTAATCTGCTGGTGCAGATGATCGCCCTAGCGGGAATCAATGACAGCCAATGCGGGTTTAAGGCGTTGCGGCTCTCAGTAGCCCACGATCTCTTCCGGCGCGTGCGGATATACGGTGATGATGCGCCGATGGTACAGGGGACCGCTGTCACCGCCTACGATGTCGAACTCCTCTTTCTGGCGCGCCAGCGCGGGTATCGCATTGCCGAAGTGCCGGTCTTGTGGCATTACGGTACCGAAACGAAGGTTGATCCGGTGCGCGACTCATGGCGCAACCTGCGTGACGTACTGCGGGTCCGGTTCAATGCTTGGCGTGGCGCCTATCAGGACTCCCTGCTGCAACCGGCAGACTCAAGCCTTAGCGCAGAGAAAGGCCGGACACTATGAGCGCCTTACATGTAGATCACCTGTTAGATACCGGCAAGCGCCAAGTGCCACTCTCGCCATGGCTCTGGTTTTGGGGCGGGTTGATGAGCAGTCTCTTGTTGTACCTGCCGTTCGGTTCCATCCAGCACGATTTGAACGGCGTCGCCGAAGCGATAGCAATCACGCGCGGCGGCCACGATATCTTCCGCCCGAACCACATGCTCTACAGCATCATCGGGCGCTTCGCCTATACAACGGCGCAAACGCTAGGTTATGCCGGGCCGGTTGATCCGATCCTCAAGTTCATCACCGCCCTAGCGGGTGCGACGACCATTGGCCTTGCCGGCCTCGCCTTGCGGCGATTATCGGCAACGCCAAGCGGCGCTCTGTTAGGGATCGCGTTTCTCGCCCTCTCTTGGGCGCAGTGGAGTTTTAGCACCGACATCTACTACATTTCGTTAGCAGCCGCGTTTAGCGCAGGAGCCTTCGCCAGCAGCTTGGATTCGCCCCGCATTGCCGCCAGCCTGCTTGCCGGTCTCTGCTGTGCGCTCGCCATTCTTACATGGCAAGCATGCGTATTTCTCGTGCCAATGATCGCCATCAGCCCGCTGGTGAACCGCCAAGATCAACCGTTCCGTAACCGGCTCAGCGCGGTTGGAATCGTCGCTGGCGCTTGCGGCGTTATCCTCAGCTTGTGCTACTTGTCAGTTGCATTCTTTGTCTATGGCCATCGCGATCTCCCTACGATCATAAACTGGTTGGTCAATTATGGCGGCGCGCGCCTGCCGGTCTGGGGCACATAGTCGGCAGATCGCATCGTGCCGGCGGGGATCAGTGCGATCGCCAGCATCATCCCCCTGTGGAGCGGGATCGGATTGCGGCATCTGCTCAGCGGTTCGGTGCCGATCGACAAGATCCCTGCCCTGTTGAGCCTGCTGGCGTTGCTGGGATTAGCATGGATGTCGATCTGGCTCGCAGTGCGCCGGCACCACCTACCGTACCGGCAACTCGTGTGGCATGGCGCCGCCTACGCGCTCTTTTTGCCCTTCATCATCTGGTGGGATCCCTACGAGCCAAAGTGGTTTGTGGCGCCGAATCTGTTTCTCGCCGCCGCCATTGCCGTCATTTGGGGTTCGCCAGCGCTGCCGCGCCCAACGACCATCTTTGCTGGCGCGTGCATTTTCCTAATTGGACTGGGAAACTTTCAGGCCGCTATTTGGCCGCGCGCGACCGTGCCAAATCCCAACCTCGAAACGGCGGCATGCGTGGCCCAGCATCTGCGCACTGGCGATGTGTTGATCGAGACAGATTGGTCGTTTGGCGGATATCTCAGTTATTTCTACGGAGGCAATACCTTAAGCTTGATCGATCTCTCGGCGCGGGTCAACGGCGATAGCGCTCTCGTCACGACCATCGCAGAGGTGATTCGTGAGCGACAGACGAGCGGTGGCCGGGTCTTCATCGGAGACATGGATTCCTACGGGCCAGCCCAACAGGCATGGTTTTTCACCCACACCGGCGTAGCGCACACCGCATTACATAGCTTCCACCAACAACCGGCATTCGTGTGCGCCAACCGCCGGTTCGAGCAATTGGCCCTCTCCGCTGGCCGGTAACAGCGCCGTGAGGGATTGGATACAAGCCATTCCACAGCACGCAGGGGGGAGACGATGAGCGATCAGCATGGCTCGTTATGGCAGGGAGAGCAGATCTGCGCGATGCTCGTGACGATCGTCCTCGTATTCTCGATCACTCGCTATGCGGTTGATGGCTTTGCTCTACCGATCATGGGACGGAGTCTGAGCCAAGGCGGAGATTTTCAGAACTACTACATTGCCGCGGCGATGCTGCGCGCCGGCGAGGACATCTATGATCGTGAACGAGCGCTTCAATTCACCTTAGTCCATCTTTCAGTCACTTATCCTGATATATCATACTACCTGTACCCGCCCCTCTTAGCGATCGTTCTCGGCCCGCTCAGCGCCTTGCCATACCTGCTCGCGTACAAGGCGTGGGTTATCATCAACCAGATCTTCCTCGCCGGAACACTGCTGCTGCTGAGCAAGAGCCTACCGATGTTCCAACGTTGGTCGCTGCCCATATTGGTCATCCTCGCTGGGAATATGTATCCCTTCCATCTTTCGATTGATATTGGCATAGATCAATATCCTCATCCTTTTGCTAATCACAGCCGCCTTCGCCAGCGCCTTCTAGCAACGGATGTTTCTGGCCGGAGTGATGATCGGGATTGCCGCAATGATCAAGATCAGTCCATTGCTCTTGATCGGCTTATTTGTGTTCCAACGCCAATGGAAGGCCATCTGGGGCTTTGTAGCATCAATAGCGCTGCTCACCGCGTTCACCGCCCTCGCGGTGGGGCCATCATCGATCACCGGACTCATCAACATCAGTCTCATGAACAGCATTCCGATCCAAGTGCATTGGATAGATAACGCTTCGCCAGCCGCCTTTCTGCACCGGCTCGCCGGCGCACTCAACATTGCGCCCCTTGAGCAGGGATTGCGCTGGCTGGCAATTCTAGTTGTTCTCGGTGTCTTGAGTTTGTCCAGTCTACCGCAAAAGCCTGCCAACGATCCCGTGTTCGGACTGCTATTCGGGCTATGGGTGCTGGGCATGCACCTTATCTCACCAATCACGTGGGCACACCACCTCGTTTGGACGCTTTTGGTCGTGGCGGTGACAGCCGGTTATTTGGTACATTTGAATGCCCAGCGCACTATGCCACTCGCTATCGTGCTTGCGATTAGCTACATGCTGATTGCATTTGAGAACCTCACCCTCAATCGCTTCGGGCAGTGGCAATTCAAGCGCGGGTGGTGGTTCTTGAGCGGCGACTATCTGCGCGAGTATTTTTTTGCTGATGTGCGGTTGGTTGCGCTGGTGATCCTGTTTGGTTTTATCGCCGCGCTCGTCTTCCAGTCAAACCGCACGCTTTACTGGCGCCGTTGGTTCAATATGGCCAGCGTAAGGCCAGAGCTGAAATCCTAAGCTGGCCGCGTACTTGGGTTGGCTCGATAGCAGAACTGGCGTGATGTGACCGGCTGAGGACAACCAGCCAGCCACATCACGCCGCGCAACAACCGGTGGATCAATTCCCCGCCTCGCCACGCGCAATCACCTCTATCTCGGCCAAACTCGCGCATGTCACCCCATCGACCCGCCCGCTGACGCGGTTGATCTCGACCCGCACGACGCGCACCCGCACATCGGCAAACTCGGCCCCTGCGCCAAAGGTCGTGAGCGGCCCAACTGTCTGCCGGGCAACCTCAATGGTTCCAGCTTCATCGCTAAAGAGGCGCACCGTCGCCTGATGCACTTGGAGATCGGTGTTGGGCGTGCTGCGCGGATTGTAGAGGCGCACCTGCCGCACCGTGACCGGTACCGGGAAGGTCAACGTCACCCACTGCCCGCTGGTTTGATTCGCAGCGCTCCGCCAATACTGCCACACTTCGCCTTTCATCACGCGCCGATCGGTGAGTCCGCTTACGTAGCGCGAGTCGAGCGCCGACGAGACCCTGATCGTTGCTCCCGGCGCCAGATTGCTCCACCGCGCTGCTTCATCGGTTGGCGGCACCGGTATCAGCGTATGGCCGGCGTGGCAACCAACGCAACGTTGCCGTTCTCCCGGACGGCCAAAATTCATTCCGGCCACATGAGCTGCACCATCCGGATCGGAACGCCTCCCCGTCAGCGGCACCGTCCCGTTTGGCCCGCGCAATTGCTCGAAGAGCGGCACATTCGCGGGTGCATTCGCGTGGCGCACCGACCCATCCGGTTGGACTACTAGCTCACCGAGCAGGATGGGCCAGTCGAGATTCGGAAATGATCCCGGACTCGTCCGCTGATGATCGATGAAAAAGCGGATGGTGCGGGCAGAGCCGACCGGCGGTGCGTTCACGATGTCCATATCGACCGGCCCGTTGGCATACACATTGAGCGCGTCAAAGATAAACGTGCCATCTTTGTCGTACGGCCCGGCTGCGGGAGGCGGCAAGAGGCTCGGCACTTGAGTAATGCGATCGGGAATGATTGGCGGCAACGAACGCGGAGCAAGGAAACGGGCTCGCACCTCGGCAGTGCCGGGGTTATCGTAGAGCAGGCGCAGGCCCGATCCATCGATCTGGGTTTGATACAGCCCATAGTCTTGACCAATGTCGCGCGCCAGCGACACTACCATCCAGTTGTTCGACACCTCGGGATCGGTCACGTACTGCCCTTTGAAAATGCCGAACGAGGTTGGATTCCGGGGGTTGACGTAGTCGAGGGTAAAGGTTGCAACCCCCATCAGGGGCGTATAACCGCCGGCGTCGCGACGGTAGCGGCGCAAACCGCCAAAGCCGGCAGCTTCCGTCATGTTGTACATCGGAAAATAGTTCGCAATCAGATCCCCCTCTGGCGTGAAAGCGCCACCGTAGACATGGTTGGCTTCTTCGTTGCGGAAGACGCCAGTCCACATCACCAACTCAGTCCCGTCTGGATTGATGGTAGCCGCCTGCCAAGCATTGCGAAACATAGTCTCGCCGCCAACCGGATTATTCCGGTTCGCCGTCAAGCCGTCGCGCTGAATATAGCCGCCATTGGGATCGGGAATGGTGGACATATCATTGACCGGGAAGCGGTGATTACGCCACCAGCGCGCATAGACGATTTTACCGGTGATTGGGTCGACCAGCGGCCGATCGGCACCATTGCGCTCTGACGTAATCCGGCGCACGTTGCTGCCATCAGCATTGACCACGAACAGGTTCGAGACGCGAACGCCACTATAATGGGCATAAGCAGGCCAGCGGGTCGAGGAGAAGACAATCCGGCCATCGGGCAACCACACCGGATCAGTATCGTCATAAGCGGCTAAACCGCCGGCTGCCGGGCCGAATTGGGTGAGATCAAGCCGTTGGTTAGAGGTCGTCACTTGGCGCAGACCGCTACCATCAGCCTTGATCGTGTAGATGCGCCAAGCCCCCGGATTAGTCAGCGCGCCTGACTCATACCTTCCCTGCGGGAGCCCAGCGAACACAATCGTCGTTCCGTCATACGAAACGTCCGGCGCATTGACATCGATCAGGTTGTAGGGCGCAGTGGAAGCGGGGTTGGCGCCGTCAATCAACACCCGCACGCGGCCATCGGGTTCCAGCACCATCAGCTTGCCCGGCGCCGCCACCGTAAACCGGCTATACGGGCCAACACCCGCCAAGCCCTTGGGCACATCCCAGTAGATACTGCCTTGGGGCATAATCTGCCGCGAGACAAATACGATCGGCGGCATCGTCTGCTTTGATACGAGCGGTAGATAGATCGCATAGGAAGAGCTTGCGACACTGTGCGCATCGCGCGCAAATAACGGGAGCGTAACAATGATCAGCGCAAGCGCCAGCACCCGAAATGCGCGCTGCCAGAACTGCCAACGTAACATTACAACCTCCTTAGGCGGGGCAGATGATGGGCGCGCAAGCGCTAGCCTCGACGCGAGATATCGAGCGGATAATGAGAGGCTTTCTTGCTGGCGTCATCTGGTCCCAGATCAGGCGAGCATAGGACTTGGTAACATTAGGTCTTGTCTAAACTGCCAGACGTAGGCCATTGCTAGTACAGAGCGGTAGCCAGCGGCGCAGACGTTAAGAGATGCGACATCTGATAACGATATTCATTGCTCACCACGCTGATGAATAGCAATCAAGCTATAGGAATGAAGACGCAAGATATGCTTATCATAATTGATCCATAGGCACGAAGCAGTAGCACCATAGTACTTTATTATTCTGCGCTAAGATAGGGAAACTATTTGCATAAAAATAAATCTCGACCGGATCGCATAACACCCGATCTTGAGAAGGCGCATTTAACCCATGCCTTAATAAACCAAACTAGTAAAAAGACACAGTAAACCAACACAAAAGCCAAATAAACAGTCATCCTTTCAAAATGACCAGAAAATCTTCGCAATTCACACAATCTACAGAGATATTCAAATATCAAGTACGGCTACCGCCCGCATCCCAGCAGGCGGAACACTTGCAGCAAGCAATGATGAGAAGAGCGGCATGTAAGAAAATCGCCCCAACCAATCACCTGTCGCGAGATGTCTTACACTAAGATGAACGCATTGTCACAATTTCTTTACTCCACTGTTAGCTGATCTTCAACCACAAGGTGTACTATAGCATTGTCATCGTAGCCTGCGACCTACTACGTGCTATAATCTAGTTGCAGCGCTAGGGGGGGCTCATGCGCGCTGTCTTTCTCGACCGCGATGGCGTCATTAATTACAACCGGCCAGACCACGTCAAAGATTGGTCGGAATTCCAATTTCTGCCGGGGGCGCTCACCGCGCTCCGTCTCCTAACCAATGCCGGTTTTCGCATCTTTGTCGTCACCAATCAAGCAGCGGTTGGGCGCGGATTGATGTCGGTTGAAACCCTTGAACAGATTCACGCCCGCTTGCGCGACATCGCCAGCTACCACGGCGCGCAGATTGACGACATTCGCTATTGCCCGCACCGGCCGGAAGAGCAATGCCATTGCCGGAAACCCCAACCGGGGATGCTTGAGGATCTCGCCACGCGGCACCGGATCAATTGCCGCATGGCGTACCTTGTTGGCGATGTGCTCAGTGATATTGCGGCAGGGCAGCGCATGGGATGCCAGACCATCCTTGTGAAGACAGGGCGTGGCGCTAGCGAATTACAGAAGCCGGAATTGCGGCGCTACCAACCGTCGTTCATCGCACCCGATCTGCTAGGCGCAGTGCGCTGGATGTTGACCGAAGAGGCGGTGAGTGCGCCATTTGCAACGCTACCGCTGCCCGGCGCATTTGTCTTGCCACAGTAATTAAGAGGAAGATATGGAGCGTTACGTACAGATTGCCGTTCGCAGCGCATTGGCGATGGGCCTCGCGATTGGCCTGAGCGGCTGTAGCATTGGCTCATTGGTTGGCGCGCCGACGCCGGAGCCATGGACGCCGCCGGACCCAACGCCAACCACGGTCGTGGCAGCGCCAACCGCCACTCCGGCGCCGCCACAGCTCCGCACGGTCGCCGTGGCGATCGGCGCCTTCAATGACCGGCGCGAACTGAGCGGGCAGGTCACACCGGTGCTTGAACGCGATCTCGCTTTCCGGCAGAGCGGCATTTTACGCAATCTGTACGTTGAAGTTGGCGCGCAAGTTGCCACTGGCCAGTTGCTGGCCGAGATCGATCTCGGCACCTTAGAAGATCAACTCCGCCAAGCGCGGATCAATGCCGAACAAGATCGACGCGCGATCGATCAGGCGACCGCGCGGGCGCAAATCGACGTGCGCGCTGCCGAAGTGGCGCTGGCCTCGGCCCGTGACCGGCTGAACGCATTGACCACTCCGCCTTCAGCGACTGCGATCGCCGAAGCGCGCGCCGCTCTGCAACGGGCCGAAGCTGCGCTGGCCCGCACCCGCAATGACGCTTCGGCGGTGAAGACGCGCGCCGAGCGGGCGCTGCTCGACCGGCAAGCCGAATTGCAACGGGCGCAAGACGCTTATCAGCAGGCCCGCGCCCGGCTCGAGGTTGAAAATACGCCCGAGGTGCGCGCGCTGGTCGATCAGGTGGCTACCGCCGTGCGGGCCGCGGAAAGCGCGGTCGCGCTAGCCCAGATCGAATACGACACCGCTCGCGGTAACGAAATTGCTGCCGTGCAAGCCGCCGAAGCCGATGTCGAATTAGCCCGCGCCCGGCTTGATCGCTTGCTGAATGGGCCTGATCAATTTGAAGTTACTGCTGCGCAGCGAGCTGTGCAACAGGCGCAGATCCAACTCGATGCTGCGCGCCAGCGGCTTACCCCCGATCCGCTGTTGGTCAAGAGTCTGGCTGCTTCGGAACTAGCCATCAAAGAGATCGAACGCCAGATCGAGGCGCGCCGGATCTATGCCCCCTTCGACGGCGCGATCACGGCGGTTGATGCCTTGGTAGGCTTTCCGGTGCAGGCCGAGGTTCCGGTGTTACGGCTGATGGATAACTCTGGCTTGCAAATTACGGTCAGCGGATTGAGCGCCGAAGATATTGAACGGATCCCTAATGGCGCGACAGTGAGCATCACGTTTGTGCGCTATCCCGGCCGCACCTTTACCGGCGTAGTGCGCAAGACGACGACGATGAACAACCCACTGCAAGCGCCAGAACTGCACATCACGTACAACGCCGGCGATCTCGCCCTTGTAGCTGGCGATCCGGCGCTGGTAACGATCGATTTCGGCCAACGTGAAGGTGTGCGCTGGCTGCCGATCGAAGCCATCCGGCGCGATGGCGGCCCGCACGTCCTAGTGCCAACCGAGAACGGCTCTCAACGAGTTGACGTGCAACTCGGGCTGATTGTCGATGGCAAAGTGGAGATTGTGAGCGGGCTGGAAGCGGGCGATCTGGTTATCTTGCCGGCATCCAGTTAAGAAGGAGCGCGTTCATGCTCACATGGAGCGACATCTGGTCATATATTCGCATCATGCTACGCTGGTGGTGGGTTGCCCTGCTCGCCGCTCTTCTCGCCGCCAGTGCTGCACTGATCTTTGCCATGCGCCAGCCTAATTACTACATCAGCAGGGTAACCCTGCGCGTTGGCGATACACTCTCAACTGCCGCGCCTGACCCGCAGATGATCGGTCAGACCAATACTGTAGCCAGCTTCTACGGGGAAATGGCCAAACGTGAGATTATTTTAGCCCCCGTGGCAGAAAAGCTCGGCTTGACCTTCCCATGGCCTGTGATCAGAGACTACATGCTGGCAACAAGCGTCAACCGGCAGGCTAGTTTACTGGAAATTACCATCACCGATACGAACCCCCAACGCGCGGCAGCGATTGCCAATGCCATTGCCACCGAACTGATCCAGTTTGGCCCGAACTCGCCTGAGAATGTGGCGGAGCAACGGAGCCTGCTGAATGAGCAGATTGATCGCGCGCAACGCGAGATTACGGCGCTTGATCGTCAGATTGAGCAGACGCGCGATCTGCTAGCGCAGGCCACCAGCGCCACCGATCTTCGCGAAGCGCGCAACCGGCTGCAAGAATTGGAACTGGCTCGCGATACGGCGCAAAATGCGTACGCCCAGTTGTTACGGCTGCAAAATACCAGCATGGTTAATAGTCTCTCGGTCTTTGAAGCGGCAAAAGTGCCGGGAGCACCCTTGCCGAACAAGCGCAACCTGACGGTGGCCGTGGCTGGATTGGCTGGGTTGTTGTTAGGACTGATGGCATCATTTGTGCTTGAAGCCATTGACACTCGCTGGCGCAATCATAATGACTTGCGCAGCCGGTTTGGCCTCAACTTCCTCGGCGCAGTGCCCGGCAAGCGACCATTGATTGGCTTGAGCGAAAAAGAAGCGCGCATGCGCGCTAGCGCCGTGAAAGAAGCCCACACCCAAATTGTGCTGGCCGGCTTGCCCCGCAATACCCGCATTTTGATGGTCAGCGGGCCGCGCCCTTCGCATGAACGGAGCGCGTTGGTCATTGATCTGGCGCATTGCTATACGCTATCGGGCTATCGGGTATTGCTGGTTGACGCCGAAACTGAGCAGGCTGCATTGAGCGAACTGTTTGGCAATCCTGAGGCGGTGCTGCAACCGATTATGATCGATGGCGAAGCGCAAGTGTGGTCGAGTTTGCGGGTCACGCCGATGAAGAACGTGTTGCTCTTGGCCCGCAATACCGGCGAAGATGGTCGTCCGTTGCCGCCATCGCAACCATGGCCGGCGTTGGTCGAGGGACTGCAACACGCTGCTGATATCTTAATTTTCGATGGCCCATCAACACTTAGCGGCGTTGAAGCTGCGCTGCTAGCGCCGATGGTTGATGGCGTGGTGCTAGCGCTCAAACCCGCTGAAGACAGCAGCCGCGACATCCAACAAAGTCTTAAGCGGCTGACGCTGAAACGCAACGATAGTGTGCTTGGCGCAGTGATGTTAACCGATGAACATACGTTGGCTGGGCAAACCGAGCGACCGCACTTGCTCTTGCCTAACCTCCGCCAGTTGTTGAGCGATATGCCGTTGCGGCTGCTTAATCCCGGCAAGGGGAAGCCAGAAACGACACCATCGGAAGAGCAGCCTGCCAATGCGCCAACATCCGATTCGACAGCGGACAATAACAGCTTTGTTCGCGCCGAACCGGTCGCTGCGCGCGTGATTGTGACCCCGCCGGTGCATGAACATCAAGCAGTCGTGGTGGAGCCATCTAGCGGCGAACAACACAGCAATGGGCTGAAGGAACGCGCCTTAGGCGCGACGGTGTGGACGGCAGTCTCGCAACAAACAGCGAAGCATGCCGCCAAGCCGCCAGCCGCAACATCGCCGGCCCGGCGACGCCCAATCGCCGGTCGCTGCCGGCGCACGTAACGCGCTATGCACTACTTGCAGCGACCTGTCACCCGACGAGCGTTTCTGACCAGCACCCTCGCCGCTGCAGGTCTCGGAGGCATCGTAGCCTATGGCGCCGAACAGTGGCCACTGCCTGCGCCAACCACATCGCCGTCGCCACCTGTTTCACTAGCGCCTGCCAACGGTTTTGCGCCATTGGCGTTGGTCGCCGATCCGGCGCCGCAGCCTGATTTCACGGCGTACCTCGGCGAGATCCTGCGTGTAGAAGGGTTTTTGGGCCTACGCCAGATCAGCTTGCGCCAACTGGATCACCCTATCACAGCCGCCGTTATTGTGTTAGGATCGACACCCCTCAATCTGGCTAGCCAAGGATGGCTGCGCCAATTTGTCAGCGCTGGCGGCGGCTTAGTCGCGATTCGCCCTGACCCGGCGTTAGCAGAGGTGTTGGGCGTCAGGTATCTCGGCGCCAGCCACATCGATGATACATGCTATCCGGCGCCGGCCACCGGCATCGCTGGGCCGCTCCAGATCCATACCGTGTATGACCGGGTTGAACTGCGCGGGGCGAAGGCGCTTGCGACGGCGAGCAATGGCGATCCGCTCGTAACCATCCATCGGTTTGGGCAGGGAGTCGCTGCGCTCTGGACGTTCGATCTAGCGCAGACGATTGCCCTCATCCGGCAGGGTAACCCGGCGTGGGCCAATCAGGAACGTGACCAGATGGAGGGAATGCGCGCCAGCGACCTCTTTGCGGGATGGATCAACCTTGAACGCATCGCCATCCCGCAAGCCGACGAGCATCAACGCTTGCTGAGCCGGGTCATTGACGAGATCAGCCCGCTGCCGCTCCCCCGGCTCTGGTATCTGCCCGACAATGCACCCAGTGCGATCATCGCCACCGGCGATGCCCACGGCAGCCGGGTGAGCCATATCGAACAGTTGTTGGCGATCGTCGAACGGCACGGCGGCACCGCTTCGATCTACTATACCCCGCCGCCAACGAACGCCAGCGGACGATTAGCGCGCAAGTTGCGCTGGACGCTCAGCCGAACGCCGCTGATCGGCTCGACGCTCGGCGGCGACGATCCGCTGCCGGGGCCGCATCATGTTGCCGCTTGGCGCGCCCGCGACCATGAATTCGGCATGCATCCGTATATCGAAGATGGGCTAGAAGAAGGCTATTACCGGCACTGGAGCGAATTTCTCAAGCTTGGCTACGGGCCGCTGCCGCCAACCGTGCGCACCCACCGCATTCTGTGGCACGGCTGGGTAGACAATGCCGTGGTACAAGCGCGGTACGGCATTCGCATGAATCTCGATCACTACCACAGCGGCCCGGCAGTGCGTAAACCTGACGGTACATGGACGATGGGGTATTTGAATGGCAGCGGCTTACCGCTGCGGTTTGTCGCCGAAGACGGCACGATCATCGATGTATATCAACAAGCTACCCATCTGGTCGATGAACATCTGATGCCAGTGTTTCAAACCGGGTATGATGTGGGACTTGACGGCGCAACCGCTGCCAATCAGACGATTGGACAAATTGCGGCCAGCATCGATCGCTACCCGGCCGCGTTAGGGCTGCAATGCCATGTCGATCCATTTTTGCTCGGCGATCCGATTGCCGGCGAAGTGGCGCGCTGGCTCGACACGACGCTGAGCTATGCCGCCGGCGCCAAAGCGCCCATCATCGCCGCCGAACGATGGCTGCGCTTCATTGAAGCGCGCAACGCCAGCGATCTCAGTAATATCGAATGGAACGGGCAACGACTACGAGGCACGATCACCATACCATCAGCACCCTTGCCACTCACGGTCTTGCTCCCAGATCAACACCGCAACACGCAGTTGCGCACAATCATGCTCGCGGATGGCGAAGCGGCCACGCAACGGCGTGAGATTGCCGGAAGGTCATATCGGGTGATCAGGCTAACCAGCGGACAACAACAGTTGATCGCCGACTACGCCTCGTGATACGTTCATCAGTAAAGAGAGCGATGGCATGAAGTTTCCACCACTGCAATCGATCGGCAAGTACCTCGGCCTCACGCTACTGAGCGGCAGTATTCTCGCCCTCCAAATCACCTTCACCCGTATCTTTTCGTTGATGATCTGGCATCACTTCACCTATATGGTGATCGGCATCGCCTTGCTCGGCGGCGGAGCAGCCGGAACGTTCCTTGCCGTGCGCCGTTGGGGGCCTGCCAAGCTCCAGCAGCGTCTCGGCACGTTGGCATTACTCTTCAGCCTTGCCAGCCTGAGCAATCTGATTGCGATCACTACCATCGCCATCGATCCACTGCGCACAGCGCAGCTCGGTTGGGCAATCATTGGCCTCGGCATCTATTTCATCTGCCTCTTCAGCACGTTCTTTACCGGCGGGCTAGTGATTGCCGCCATCTTTGGGCGCTGGGCCGGCGCTGCCCACCGGCTCTATTTTGCCGATATGCTGGGGGCAGGCATCGCCACAATGACGGTCTTGTTCGTGATCCAGACGATTGGCGGCCTAGCAGTGATTGCCCTGATCGGGTTGATCGGTGCGTTGGCGGCAGTGCTGCTCGGCTACGAAGCCAAACCACGCCAGCGTTGGCTGTTGCCGGCTATCATTGGCGCGGAAGCGCTGTTGTTGGTAGCACTGATCGCGCGGCCACCCACCCTCGCCGTACCCGGCTCGAAGGAGCTGGGTTGGGCGATGCAGACGCAAGGAACCGGCCCCGAATTCACCCGCTGGGATCCGGTTGGGCGGGTGGATGTGATGCCAGAAATCACTGTCACCGAACCGATGATTGTCGGTGCGGTCAGTTCAAGCTACCCGTTAGAAAACCGGCCAGAGCTGCCGCTGAAACTGGTAACGATTGATGGCACGTCGATGACCGGGATGTACCGGTTTGATGGCAGCGATGCTGATCTCGAACGGTTCCGCTTCCTCGACCACGCGGTGATCAGCGCCGCTTACCAGCTCGGCAACGAACACCCACGCACCTTGCTGATCGGGGTCGGCGGCGGGCTTGACATTCTGCTGGCCCGGCTCTACCGCGCCGAACAGATCACTGCCATTGAACTTAACCCGACGATCGTTAGTCTCTTACAAGATCGTTACGCCGACTACACTGGCCGGCTCGCTGAGCACCCCTCAACCGAGTTGATCGTCGTCGAAGGACGCAGTTTTCTCAGTCGCACAACCGAGCAATACGATATCATTCAAGGCATTGGCCTTGACAACTTGGCCGCATTGTCGGGCGGAGCCTACGTACTCGCCGAGTCATACCTCTATACGGTTGATTCGCTTGAACAAGCGTTGAACGCGCTCACCCCAAACGGCATCTTCTCGTGGACACGCGATGTCAACAGTCCGCCGCGCGAGATGCTGCGCTTAACCGGGCTAGCGGCGGAAGCGTTGCGCCGGATGGGGGTGAGTGATCCGGCGGCGCATATCGCGATCATCGCCAACGAGAGCGGGGTTAATGCCACGTTGCTGGTCAGCCGTTCGCCGTTCCAGCCGGAACAGATCGAACGGCTGCGCGCATGGGGTGCGGCGAACAACTTCACCATGCTGCACGACCCGTTGGTGCGGTTGGATACTCCTTTCGCCAGCTACCTGCATGCTGCTGATCCGCGAGCGTTTGAGCAGGCCTACCCATTCCAAATCTTCCCAGTGACCGATGACAACCCCTTCTTCTACAACTACTTCCGCTGGGAAAACCTGCACTTCGATCGCAGTTATGAAGGGCGGCTCAACCGTTTTCCGATCGGCAACCTGATTTTGTTGACTATGGCTAGCTTCGCGCTTGGCGCAGCGGTAGCATTCATCGTGTTACCGTTAGCGCGTTACCAGCGCGATGGGCTGCGCATGCCCGGCGCTATCGCTACGTTGGCCTACTTCAGCTTGCTTGGCGCCGCCTATATGTTCATTCAGATCGTGCTGATCCAGCGCTTTACGCTCTTTATTGGCTACCCGATCCATGCGACAACCACGACCATTGCTAGTATGCTGGCCTTTGCCGCATTGGGCAGTCTGTTAGGCAGCAAACGCATTAGAACCGCCAATGGGCTACGGATGGCGTTGATCGGTATTGCGGCGCTGACAGCGATCTATATCGTTGCCCTGCCGCCGATCTTCGCAATGTGGATGCACTGGCCTGATTTGGCGCGGATCGTCGCCAGCATCTTCATCATCGCGCCGCTAGCCACTATGCTCGGCATCCCTTTCCCAGCGGGCCTGCGCCAACTCAATACACGCGCACCGGGGCTGGTGGTCTGGGCATGGGGGATGAACGGCGTCTTCTCAGTGCTCGGATCAGTATTGGTGATCGTGGTCAGCATGGCGAGCAACTTCACCACTGCAATGCTGAGCGGCGCCGCCGGCTATGCGCTGGCGGCTATGGTCGGCGGTGCACTATGGAAGGTAACAGCGGGTGATCCGGCAACCGTCAGCGCAACAGCTAAAGCTACCGCTGACGCACCGGTGAAGCCAGTCACAAGATGATTACTGTCGGGAACGGAGCTGTTCACGATAAACAACGCTAGTTCGGTCGGGTGATGATAGCGCGCGGTAGTACAACTGCCGCACTCCATACCACAGGGTCACGAGCGCGCGGCAGTCCAACTGCCGCACTCCATGCAAAGGAGGATAACCATGCGCACTGCCAGCCTTGTCGCCGAAGCGCAGCCAACCATTGCCGAGCGCAGCGCCAGCAGTGCGCGCATTGTCGCGATCGATGCACTGCGCGGCGTAGCGCTGATCTTAATGGCGCTCGACCATAGCGCCTTCTTTGTAGGGGCCAGCCTGCAAGCCGAGTCGTATGGCGGCCAGCCGGTCGTGTTGCAAAGCGCCGCTTATTGGCTGAGCGGATTGCTTACCAATCTCGCCTCACCGATTTTCTTCTTTCTCGGTGGCTACAGCTTAGCGCTTTACGCTGCGGCGCAGGCGCGGCGCGGCCAGCCACCGCAAGCCGCCACCAGATTTATGCTCATCCGGGCGCTGGTCATTCTGGCGCTCGATCTGACGATCTGCTCGTGGTTCTGGAGCGGCGCTACGCCCTACGTCCACGTGTTGACCAGCATCGCTGCGGCAATGATCATTCTCGCCGGCTTGCGGCACTTCCTCACGCCACGTCACATTGGCATCGTTGCCATCATCACCTTGCTGATTCATCAAGCATGGATTGGCTTGATGGCGAGCGACCTCGCGGCAAATGCGCCGCAACCCTTTTGGCAAGCGTTCTGGCTGACCTACAGCTACGATACTAACCCAGCGATCGGCTTTGCCGTATTAGGGTGGGGGCCGCTGCTCTGGTTAGGCTATGCGCTAGGGCGCTGGCAAGAACACCCAGCCTTGCGCCAGCCGCGCAGTTGGGCACGGATTGGGTTCGGGTTGCTCATCCTCTGGCTCGTGCTGCGGCTCAGCGGCGGGTTTGGCGATCTCGGCGCGGTTGCTGCGATTGGTGACACCCCCGCCCACTGGCTGATCATGAGCAAAGCGCCCCCTAGCCTCAGCTACTTCGCCTTCAACCTCGGCATTGCGGCGCTGATACTGGCATGGGCGTATGCCACCCCGCACCTCTTCACAACCGGCTGGCTGCGCTGGCTGCCCTTGGTCGGGCAGGTCTCGCTCTTCTTCTACGTCACCCACATCATCATCTACCACCTCGTCGCTCTGATTATGAACCAGCTCTCACTGAGCGGGCCGCGCATCATCTGGGGCTATAGCGCGTGGTTGATCGGGCTGGCCGTGTTGGTGCCGCTTGGCTACTGGTACCGCCGGCAACGCAAGCGGTATCCGCGGGTGTTAAGCTATCTGTAAGGAAGCGCCTTGCGCCTTGCTTGCCAACGCGCGAAGAGATTGCGTCCGTACTGATCAGGGAATACTGGCTGTGCCATCATAGGGATTGCGGCAGCTTGGCGCCGCAATCCATATCCATCTCTACAGAAGGAGGTGTGTAGGCTGAACCGATATGACAATGGTGTCATCTAACCACTGCTGTTCGTTTAGCAGGCTGTCAGCCGACAGTGATAGGGTATAAACGATGAACAATCAATTGCCACGTACATTAATCATCGCAACCAATGCGCCGGCGCCGGGACTAGCGGCAGCGGTGCGTGATGGTAAACACCAGCGGGTTGATTACCTCGAACTATCAACCCGCTTTGGCAGCCGGCATATCGATTACGGCATCGTCCGTGCCAACCCGATACTACAACGGCTAGAGGAATGGCTCCGGATAGATTTGCGGTTGGCACGGCAGGTTGCGCAACTGGTGCGGCGCGAACGACACCAAGCGGTGATTAGTCTTTCCGAGCGGGTGGGGATACCATTGGCGCTCGTACTGCCCCGCAACGTGCGCCATCTGGTTATATTCCACCACGGTATGTCGGCGCATAAATTGCGTTTGATCAAGGGATTAGGTTTGCAATGGCGCTGGGATGTGGCCGCAGCGATTAGCCAAGCCGAGGCAGACGGAATGCAACAGGCGCTGAAGATGCCGGCAGAACGCGTAGTAGCCTTGCATACCCCGGTTGACACCAATTTCTACCGGCCACAACCGGTTACGCCGCTAGCCAGCGTTGTGCAGAGCCTTGGTCTCTCGCATCGCGACTACCCAACCTTGATTCGAGCAATGCGGCGGTTGCCACACATTCCTTGCCACCTGCGGGTCGGGAGTAGCTGGGTGAGCGGAAAAGCGGGACACGAAAACGAGACCCTGCCGGCCAACATCAGTCTGCAACCATTTGTGCCTCCGGATCGGTTACGCGATTGTTATCTAGAGAGCCGGATTGTCGTGGTGCCGATCAAGGCCAGCACCCAATGGAGCGCTGGCTGCACCTCGGTGCAAGCGGCGCAGGCGATGGGGCGACCAGTGATCGCTACCCACCGGCCGGGGTTGAGCGAATATGTGATTGAATGCGAAACGGCGCTGCTGGTTGAACCGGGCAATGCCGAACAGATGGCAGCGGCGATTGCCACCCTTTGGGATAATCCAGACCGCGCGGAAGCGATGGGGCAGGCCGGGCACCGGTTCATGGAAGAGAAGTTTACGATTGATCAGTGGTTGATGCGGGTGGAAGAGTTGGTGCAGCGGATGGTGGCCGAGCCTAAATCCAAACTATCCTTGATGATGGCAGGTAGATTGTTATGAGTACACTTGCCCGCACCGTACTGCGCAATTCAGTTGCCGGTATGATCGCACAGTTGGCGATCAAAATACTCTCGTTTGGCTTTTCAATTCTGATTGTACGCCAACTGGGTGCAACAGCTTTCGGCCAATACGCCGCGGTGATCGGCTTTGGCAGCGTCTTTCTGTTCATTGCCGATCTCGGTTTAGCGCCCTATACGGTGCGTGAAGTTGCTCGGTTACGGAGCGAACCGGATCATCTCGAGCGGATTCGCAATCTCTATGCCGATGTGCTCGGCCTGCGCATCATTCTGGCGTTAATTGCCGGGATCATGGTAGTCAGCGCCGCTATCGTCACCGAGCGGCCCCTCTTGATGATCGGCGCAATTGCCCTCAATGGGCTCACGCTGCTCATCTACGCCGTGCACGGCAGCAGTGAAGCGATATTAGCCGGCTACGAACGACTCGACCTCACTGCCGGTATGCAAGTTGTGAACCAATTGATCTTCGTGACGCTCGGCGGATTAGCACTTTGGCTCGGCTTTGGCTACTACGGGTTGATTATTGCCACCATGATCGGCGTAGCCACCATGACAACGCTAGTCGTTCGTTCACTATGGCGCTTGGGCATCCGTCCGGGGCATTGGCAACGAGATCGTTGGCTTCGCTTGTTGCGCGCTGCCTTTCCATTTGGGGTGATTGGGTTGACGCTCGGTCTGTCGTACCGGTTTGATACGGTTGTTCTGAACGTAAGCTTTGGCGATACCACTACCGGCTACTACAACGCAGCATACAATCTTATTTTTGCGCTGGTTACGCTCTCGAACGTGCTCAATACGGCGTTGTACCCTTCGCTATCACGGCAGGCCAAGCTCGATCCGGGCAATCTCCCGCGCATTTACGAACGTATTCTAAGCTATCTACTGATCGTGGCATTGCCGATTACCGCTGGCGGCTTTATTCTCGCCGAACCAATCGTGAAGCTGCTGTTTGGCGAAGCTTATGCAGCCAGCGCGCCATTACTCGCCTTACTCATCTGGACATTGCCGCTGATGTTCTTGACCGAATTTCTCGGTTATGTGGTTGTGATTGCCGACCGTGAGGCATTGGTAGCGCGTTCCATCATGGTCAGCAGCGCTGTCAATGTCGCGGCGAATCTTATCTTCACACCACGGTACGGCGCGCCGGCGGCAGCGATCATCACCGTCCTAACCGAAGCAGTGTTGGCGGGGCAATATGTTTGGCTGTTACGCGACCAACTACGCCTCATGCGCTGGCAACCGATTGGGCGGGCAGCGATTGCAGTGGGATTGATGGCTGTTGCGGTCTATGGGGCCCGCGAATGGCCGGTCTTGCTCGTCATTGCCGGTGGCGGCGCGATCTATGGCGGGTTACTGATAGGGCTACGGGTGATCGGTGGGGAAGAAGCTTCCTTTGTGCGCAATTTGCTGGCAGCGCGCCGGTAGGAGGAAGGCATCATGCGCGTATTGCTCGCTGTTCATCACTTCCCTCCCAAATATAGCGCCGGAGCTGAGTTGTACACGATGCAGCTGGCGCGCGAGTTATTGCGGCGTGGTCACGAGGCCGAAGTGGTCTGCGTCGAGATGCTCACGGCCACCCAACCCTTCGGGGTGCGGGCCGAACCTGATCGCTACGAAGGGATTCCGGTATGGCGCTTGCACCTTGGCCTGCGCGACGCGCCGGCCAACTGGAGCTATGCCAACCCAGCGATCGAGGCGTGGCTGCACGAACGGATGCGCGTCTGGCAACCGGACATACTTCACCTGCACAGCGGTTATCTCATCGGCGCCGGCGCAATCACGGCAGCGCATGCGCTGGGCATTGCCACCGTCGTAACGCTCCACGACTACTGGTTCCTTTGCCCACGCATCACCCTGTTGCGCGGTGATGGTTTGCTCTGCCAGCAACCACCAGACGATCCCGCCGAGTGCGCGTGGTGTTTGCAACTCGACCGGCGCCGCTACCGCGTGCCGGAACAGATCAGTGGCGGCTTGGCGGGGAGGGTATGGGTCAGGCTGGCCGGCAATGATGGAAGGGATGAACAACAGGCCCGGCGTGAGACGTTGCGAGTAGCGTTGGCGCAAGCTGATCTCATCATTTCGCCATCGCATTTTCTAGCCGGCTTGTTCGGCGCGCAACTGCCACAAGTCCAAGTAATACGGCCAGGCGTCGCTCGCGAACGATTGCGCAATATCCCACCTATCTGCTCCGGAGCGATCCTACGGCTCGGCTATATCGGCCAGATCGCGCCGCATAAAGGCGTGCATGTGCTCATTACCGCGCTGAAGAGCCTACCCCACAGCGATGTGACCGCTGAATTGACCATCTTCGGCAATACTGAGCAACACCCAGCGTATACCCGCTATCTGCGCCGGCTGATCGGCGACAACCCGCACATCCACCTAGCGGGCAAGTTTAGCCACGACCAATTGCCAACCGTCTTAAGTAACGTTGATGCGGTGGTCGTGCCATCGATCTGGTACGAGAACAGCCCGATAAGCATTATGGAGGCGCATGCCGCCAGACGACCGGTGATTACGTCGCGATTGGGCGGCATGGCCGAACTGGTACGTGATGGCGTTGATGGATTACACTTCACGCCGAACGACAGCCGCGATTTGGCCCGCCAGTTACAGCGGTTGCGGACGGAAAAGACCTTGTTAGAGCGATTACGGGATGGCATCCAACCACCGCCATCGATTGACGACGAAATGCAGACGTTGTTGGAACATTACACCGCGCTGCTCGAGCGGCGCGGCGCAATGCGAGAACGGGTTTGATGAAGCCGCGCGTCGCCATTATTGTGCTGACCTACAACGGCATTGCCGACACCTTGGCCTGCCTTGCTTCGCTCTACCGATTGGATTATCCCTCTGAGCGATACGCGGTCGTGGTGGTCGATAATGCGTCACACGATGGCACTCCGGCGCAAGTACGCAGTGCGTTCCCGCAAACGATTGTGATCGAGAATGGGGCAAACCTTGGCTTTGCCGCCGGCAACAACGTTGGCTTACGCTACGCGCAAACGCAGGGGTACGACTACGCGCTGTTGCTCAACAACGATACCGAAGTAGCGCCAGATATGCTCGAACGGCTGGTGGCCACCGCCGAGACTGACCCGCCAATCGCCGCCGTGGGACCGATCATCTACTACTACGACGCACCCCAGCGCATCTGGTCGGCAGGTGGCAGCATCGACTGGCGGCGCGGCATTTGCCGCATGGCTGGCGAAGCGGAGGATCACGGCCAGTATCCCGCCCGTGTAGTCGATTTCATCACCGGCTGCGCGATGTTGATCCGGGTGGCGGCACTAGCAAAGGTTGGCCTGCTCGACGAACGCTTCTTTATGTACTTTGAAGAGACCGAATGGTGTGTGCGAGCCACACGTGCCGGGTACTCTTGCTATTTCACGCCAGCAGCTAAAGTCTGGCATAAGATCCCGCTCAACGCCCGCTTTGACCGTGAATATCTCGCCTATTACATGACACGCAACCGGTTGCTCTTCTTGCGAGCCACGCGGGCTAACTGGCGCACGTGGCTCAATGCGCTCATTCTGCAAGACCTGCGCACCTACCTCAGTCTGTGGCTGCGCCCCAAGTGGCGGACACGCAAAGGCCGGATCGGGATGGGGTTGGGATGGTTCGATTTCTGGCGGGGACGGTTTGGGGCGGCGCCGGCGCCATATCATCGACAACTCGAGCTGGGCAATCATCGATCAGATGCACGATCATCGTCAAAGGATACGCTCTATGCGAATCGGACTTGATGTACGGTACTTATCCCATGGCTTAGTGGGTGGCGTGCGAAACTACGTCGCGCAATTTACGG
Source organism: Chloroflexus sp. (assembly GCF_034435895.1). GTDB lineage: Bacteria > Chloroflexota > Chloroflexia > Chloroflexales > Chloroflexaceae > Chloroflexus. The sequence continues at coordinate 12,956 of NZ_DAOTWH010000187.1, read as the reverse complement.
AAACGCTGGTACGGGTTGCCGTTGAGCATGATATTGTGCTTTACGCTGACACAAAAGCGCCTTTCGAGTTACATCATCTACCAAACAACGTAACCGTTCGTTTATTGCCATGGCATGGGCCGCAGTCGAGTATCTATTACGATCTTTTTTTAAAAAAGTACATGCAGCAAGACAACCTAGACATCGCGCATTTTACTGGAAATTACGGCTTCGGCCCAAAAGGAAGCTATTGTGTGATCACGCTGCAAGATGAGATTAATCTATTGCCACTGAAAGAGATCATTGCTGGGCATAAAAAAACACCGCGGGTCATCGCCATGATGACATATCTCCATCTTATGACACGGGCAGCGGTGCAACAAGCCGATCTGATCATTACAGTATCAGAATATTCGCGCCAACAAATTATGCGCTATTCTGGTATTTCGCCGCAACGGATAGCAGCCGTCCATCATGCCTGTCCGCATGACATTCAACGCATTGAAGATCCCGCACTCTTACACGATGTCCGGCAACGCTTAAACCTCAACAAACCGTTTATTTTAGCAGAGGCATTAAAAAATCCGGGAGTCTTAGTCCGAGCTTGGCGACGATTACCACAGCCCATCCGTGACCAATACGAAATCATCTTCTTTTCCCGCTCGCCAGATGTATTACCGATCGTGCATGAGGCTATCCGGGCTGGCATTGCCCGCATGTTCGTGCGGCCACAACGTTCTGATCTTAGCGCGCTCTACACGATGGCGGCAGTCTTTGTCTTTCCATCGTGGATCGAAGGTTTTGGCATCCCGCTTGTAGAAGCAATGACCTGTGGCACACCCATTATCGCCTCCAATCGAGGGTCAATTCCTGAGGTAGTCGATCAAGCGGGATACATTATCGATGCGGAAGACGATCAAGCGCTTGCCCACTATCTGGTCGAACTCTTGACGAATCCTGATGCCGCTGAAACCTTACGCCAACGAGGATTTGCGCGCGTTAAGCAATTTTCTTGGACAAAAAACGCTCAGCGCGTCATCGAACTATACCATTCATTGCTCGCAACTCGCCCAAGCCAACCCAGAGCACACGTGCCTAAAGAAGGGTCTTTCTAAAATAGCATCACATGCGGCTAGCGTTAGATCCATATCGAGGACAATCCTATGCGCATCCTCATCCTCTCAACGTGGTGGCCTGAACCAGACGACAACGGCTCGCGCTTGCGAGCGATGGCGATTCTGCGCAGCTTAGCGGCCCGACACGAACTGCACCTGCTAGCTTTCAGCCAAGGGCCGGCTCCTGCGGTGCAAGCCAACGAGATCAGCCGGCTCTGTCGCACGTGGCAAGCCTTTGAGCGACCCGATCGGCCCTTAACCTTGAGCGACCGGTTAGGCAGCATCACCAGCCCGAAGCCGACGTCGGTGCGGGTGCGCTGGAGCAACGCCTTTGCTGAAGCAGTGGTGGCGGCGGCAATCCGCTGGAAACCCGATGTGGTGCTCGCTTTAGAGATCGATGTCGCCGCGTATGCCTGCCTCGTGCGCAATACGCCACTGGTATTGGAGGAATTGGAGCTCGCTTCCATCCTCGAAGATTATCGCCACCAATCGGGCTTGCGCCGGTTGCGAAGCTTGCTGACGGCTGCTCAGCATCGCCGCTACGTATCAACGATCTTACCGGCGTTTGCGGCTATTACCACCGTTTCCGAACGGGAAGCGGAACTTGCTCGCCAGATCGCCGGTTCACCCCCTCCGGTGATTACGGTCATTCCCAACGGGGTTGACAGTGCCGCTTGCGCCGCTTACGGCTACCGGCCCGAACCCGATACGCTGATCTATCCCGGTGCGCTCTCGTATAGCGCCAACTTCGACGCAGTCGATTACTTCCTGCGCACTATCTGGCCCTTGATCCGCGCCCGCCATCCCCAAGCTCGTTTCCGCATCACCGGACGAGTCACCGATGAGCAGCGCGCCGCGCTGCCGGACGTGCCGGGAGTTGAGTATACCGGCTACGTAGACGATATCCGTGACGTGATTGCGCGCCATGCGGTGGAAGTGACGCCGATTCGAGAGGGTGGCGGTACGCGGCTGAAGATTCTCGAAGCGCTCGCGTTAGGGGTGCCAGTGGTCAGCACCAGCAAAGGGGCGGAAGGGCTAGAACTGATTGACGGCAAACACTTGCTGGTGGCCGATACACCGATGGATTTCGCCCGCGCTACCAGCCATCTGCTCAACGACCCGCCGCTCGCCCGCCGGCTCGGCGAAACTGGACGGCAGGCGGTAGCCGCGCGCTACGACTGGCGCGTGATTGTGCCGCGCTTAAACGACGTACTGGAAGAAGTCGCCCAACCAAGGAAGCTCCGCTATGACATGGCCCGTGCCTGATATCAGCATCATTATTGTCAACTGGAACACCCGCCAACTTCTGCTCGACTGTCTAGCGGCGCTACCGGCGGCTGCCGCCGGCATCGAAACCGAGGTCTGGGTGGTTGACAACGGCTCGCGTGATGGCAGCGTCGCAGCGGTGGTCGCGGCCTTCCCCGACGTTTTCATCATTGCCAACCCCAACAACCGCGGTTTTGCCACTGCCAACAATCAGGCTATCCGGGCTTGCAGCGGGAGGTACGTCTTCCTGCTTAACAGCGACACCATTGCCCAACCTGAATCGATCACCCGGCTGGTGCGCTTCCTTGACGCTCACCCCGAAATTGGCGTCGTGGGGCCGCAATTGCTCAACGCGGATGGCTCCTTGCAGCCATCGTGGGCAACGTTCCCAAACCTGCTGACCGAACTGACCGGCAAAAAGATCCGGTGGCGGCGGCAGTATCCAACCAAAGACGGCTCAACGGCATACGCAACCGACTGGCTCGACGGCGCGGCGATACTCTTGCGGCGCGAGGTTGTGAAACAGGTCGGCTTGCTGGACGAAGCCTATTTTATGTATACAGAGGAAGTAGACTGGTGCTACCGGATCAAGCAGGCCGGCTGGCAGATCTGCTATCTTCCTTCATCCTCGATCATCCATTTCGGCGGCCAGAGCAGCAAACAAGCGGTCACGCGCATGAAGGCCGAACTGTACTTCAGCAAACTGCGCTTCTTCGCCAAGCACTACGGCCAAATCGCGGCCTTGCTGTTAGGGATCGGATTGCAAATCATCTTTTTCGGCAAGGTCACGATCGGCAGCATCTTGGTAGCCGCTGGCGGCGGCCACCATCCCACCGGTGAGCAATTTGTGCGCGATGGCGGCCTGCTGTGGGCAGCAATTGGGCGGCGGGTGCAGCAACCGGTAGCGCCGGAGCGGTTTTAAGGGCAGTGTTTCATAGCCCCCACCCCAGCCCTCCACCGCTGGGGGAGGGAGTAAAACCTCTCCTGCTGGGTTCAAGGGCGGACAAAGCATCTGATCCGAAACCCGGCCCTGAAGGGCCGGGCTGGGATTACGAAGCCCGCTGCGCGGGCTGCTTGCTGGCACTCACCCCCAGCCCCTCTCCCGCCGTTAGGCGGGAGAGGGGAGCGGAGAGCCGGGATTTGAGGCATCGCACAGCGATCAATGGGCACAACCGAACACTTGTTCTGTCTGCCCTCAACTGGCGCGGGAGATGGGAGTGGAGAGGCGAGCGTTGAGGCATCGCACAGCGATCACACACCAGAACGATAGTAAACTCAGGCAGTAACGGCTATGCTTTCTTTTCTGCGCCACATTGAAACCCCGCACTGGCTGGAACGCCTGCCGCGCCCGCTGATCATCGGCGGCGTGGTGGGCGGGTTGGCGCTGTACAGCCTTGCCATCGGCGCAATGTTCGGCACCAACCGGCAACTGATCGGGTTAGCGTTGCTGGCACTGCCACTTGGCCTGATCGGACTCACCTTACTCTTCTATCGGTTTGAGTGGTTTGTGTTGATCTTACCGCTCACCGGCCTCGCCATGCGGCCAATCTCTGTACCGGCAGGCAACGGCAGCGAGCTGCCGATCAGCATGCTGCTGACGCTAGCCCTCAGCGGGATCTGGATCTTAGCGATGATCAAACGGCGGACGTGGCAACTTGTGCCGTCGCCGCTCAACAAACCGCTGCTGGCGTTCATGTTGATCTGCATCTTCTCAGTACCATGGGGTATCTTGTGGGCCGACCCTATTCTTAACTGGCGGGTTATGGGCAACTTTCGCTTTGCCCAGATGGCATCGTTGTTATCATTCCTCGGCCTACTGAGCATACCCTTCTTAGTTGGGCGGTTTATCCAGCATGAATGGCAGATCAAAGCCTATTTAGGCATGTTTATTATCTGTGGCGGCTTAATGACCATCGCTCAGATTTTCAACATCAATCACTTCTTCCTCACCGATGCTGGCTTGTGGGGCTTATGGTTTTGCCTCTCACTTGCCGGTATCATCTACTTGCAATCCAACGTCCACTGGGGTTGGCGACTAGCCGGCAGCGCATTCTTAGTCTGGCATCTCTGGCTAGCAGCAGTGCGCAATTCGCTCTGGGTTTCAGGTTGGTTGCCGACCATCGTGGGCTTGTTGGCGATGGCCTTTTTCACCTCGCGCCGCGTCTTTTTCGTCTTAGTAGCAATTATGGCTTTGAACTTAGCAGTTGGGCCGGGTAGAGTCCATATCGATCAGGTGATCAATCAAAATCTTGAGGAGGGAGGGCTAGGCCGGCTCGACATCTGGGAACGAAACCTTTTGATCGTAAAGCAGCATTGGCTGTTCGGCACCGGTGTAGCTGGCTATGCACCCTACAATATGACCTATTACCGAGAAGATGCTCGCTCGACTCACAACAATTATTTCGACATTTTGGCGCAATTTGGTGTGGTCGGCTTCAGCATCTGGATCTGGTTCGCCATCGCCAGCCTCTGGTACGGTTGGCGCGCGATTCAACTCGCGCCACCGGGTATCTTGCGCACGACCGCAATTGTGGCAACCTCCGGCTGGATTGCCGCCCAATTCTCAATGACGCTGGGAGATTGGATATTGCCCTTTCTGTACAATCAGACAGTCGCTGGCTACAAATACACGATGTATAGCTGGGTATTTGTGGGGTTGCTGATCAGCGTTCACCAATTGGCGCAGAGGGATGAGACACTATGAAGGCACGGCTGGTTCTCCTCGCTGCAATGTGCTCAATCCTGTTCTTAGCCGGCGCTCACACCTCTGCTTACGGGCAAGGATTATGGTCAACACCGATTGAAATTTCGCCGTTGCAATACGGCCAAGTGCCGCTCGAACAGCTCGAACGCCGCTATGGATGGTCGTGGCTGCCTGATATGACCCTCGGCCCCGATGGCAGCGTTCATGCTGTCTGGTACGGTGGCTTGATCGTTGACCAACGTGAAGGCGGCACGATTGACTTGCTAATGTACTGGCGCCGCAATGCTGACGGTACGTGGGAACCGGCCCGTGAACTGATTGCGCCGGGAACCGGCGGTTATACGGTACGAACCGCGATCGCCCTCGGACGTGATGGCAATCTCCACCTGCTCTACCGGGCCGGCACCGGCATTATCTACACCCAAGCCTACTGGAACGATGCTCGCAAACCGCAAGCGTGGGCTGAGGGGCGAGTAATCAACGATACAGGTTACTACCTCGCACTTGCGGCTGATCAAACTGGCGGATTGCACGCCTTCTGGAGCGATATTGTGACCGAAAACACCAACCCGCGCTGCTATGGGTGCGGTGAACTCTTTTACCGTCGCTCAACCGATAATGGCGCCACATGGTCGCCGGTGGTAAATCTCTCGCAGAGTGACGATGGCGAAAACCGGCCACAGGTGCGCGTCGATACCTTTAACCGGATTCATATTGTCTGGGATGAGGGGGCGGACTGGTACGCCGGACAGGGCCAACCGCACTACGGCGTCTACCGGCGATCAGACGACGGCGGCGTCACGTGGACTGATCCGGTCAAATTCAGGTTGCCTCCCGCCGCGGTGCAGGCTATCCGCCAACAGCTAGGCAACGAACTGCGAACCAATGGCGACTCGAATGGGCCGCCCCTTGAAGCAGTGCAACAAACAGCGATTGCCGTCGATTCAGCCGGGAATCCATCAGTAGTCTATCGCGGCGTACGCAACGATCGGGTGTACTTCCAACGTTCGCTGGACGGCGGCAACACATGGCTGCCGGCAACCGAGATTCCCTACGTGCGCGCTCGTAACATCAATGACAACAACCTTGACTATTACAGTATAGCAACTGATAGCGCCGATAATGTCCATTTGCTGATGGTTGGATTTACGGGAGTAGCCAACATCGATACCCCACCGGCGTTGATTCACATGACGTTTGATGGCGTACGCTGGCTGCCACCACAGATTATCATGCAAAACGAACGGTATCCAGAATTACCACGGCTGGCAGTCTACAATGGCAATCAACTCCATGCCGTCTGGTTTACCCGGTCGCATTTGTTTGACGCAGATCGTCCGGGAGATCAACCTTTTTATCAGATGTGGTACAGTACTACCCAACTCAATCTGCCAGCCCGGCCCGGCTTACCGCTCTTTACCCCCACCCCACAACCCGCAACGCCAACCACGGCAGCCGGCGTTGCGGTTGCGCCCATCGCCACACCGATAGCATTGCCGGACGAAGCACGCAATGCGCCGGCTTTGCAAGAACCGATGCACTGGGAGTTGAAAGGATTACAGGCCATCGGGATGGCATTGGCATTGACCATGACCGGCATCGGCATCATTGGCGGTCTGATTATGATTGTGCGATCACGCCAGTAAGAAGCGCGCAGGAGAACCAGCATGGCTATTACCCAACCAAATCCGTTAACTGCCACGGGCCAGCAAACCCAACAGCGATGGCGGATCGATACCGCTGAATGGCGCTTCTACGGGATCGTTATCTTAGGTCTGATGATCGTGATCTGGGCGCCGATAGTGTTTGCCTTTGTGACGGCGCCGCCCGATCGCCAATTTATGGGGGTGGTGGACGGCATCGCCGACCATAATCAATATTTCGCGTGGATGCGCAGCTTTACGCAGGCCAATCTCGCTGCGAACCGGCTGACACCGGAAGCAAACGAACCGGCGTTTTTCAACTTGCTGTGGTTAGTGACGGCTCGGTTTAGCGTCATCACCGGTGTATCGTACATCACCGCCTACACCATCTTGCGTCTGATAGCGATCCTTTCACTCTTGGGCAGCTTGATCATCTTTTTGCAACTCATGGTGGATCAACCGCGCCAACGCCAGATCGCCTTCTGGCTGATCTGCACCAGCAGCGGCCTCGGCGTGATCTGGGTTATTGTCAAATATATCGCGAACTTGCCAGACGCGCCATTCCCCATCAGCATCTACACTGTTGAGCCAAACACGCTGATGATCATGCAAGCCTTCCCGCACTTCACGATGGCACTAGCCTTGATCATCACGATTTTCAGCCTGATGTGGTTGGGGTGGCGCAAGCAACAATTACGTTACGCCGTCGCCGCTGGGATCGTGGGGGCGCTGTTGGCGTTGCAACATGCCTATGATCTGCTCATTGTCTACAGCGCCTTGGGCCTTTTTGGCCTGCTGATCTGGTGGCGCGACCGGCGTTTCCCCGGCCTGCTCTTCCGGCAAGGGGTGATACTAGCGATCTTTTCGGCGCCGGGGGCGCTCTATTTGGCCTACATGGTCGCCAACGAACCGACGTGGGGGCGCAAGCTGGAGCAGTTTGACAATGCTGGTGTGTTTACCCCCAACCCTGCATTGCTGGTGATATTACTCGGCGTGCCGCTCTTGCTCGCCCTTGCCGCTCTCCGCTGGCGAATGTTCCGCAGCGCCGATGATCGCGATATCTTAATTGCAGCGTGGTTTGTGGTTCACTTTCTCTTGATGTACCTGCCGCTCAAATTCCAAATTCACATGCTGCTCGGTTTGCAAGTGCCGATGGTGTTGCTCGCCACCCGGTTCATCGACGAACAGCTCATCCCGGCATTACGCCGGCGGGGCCGGTATGCGCTGGCGCTTGGGATCGCCGCCGTCTTTGGCTTAAGCATCGTCACCAGCGTGTACATCCAAGGCTGGCGCTTCGTCTACCTCTCTCGCTACGAACAACCGCACTACCTGACCCACGACGAAATCGCCGCCCTGCAATGGCTGCAACAACATACGACGAGCGCTGATGTGGTGCTGGCAGACATCGAATTTGGCCAGTTTGTGCCGGTATGGAGCGATGCGCGGGCATATATTGCCCACTGGGCAGGAACGCTCGACTTCTTCACCAAACGAGAGAACGCGCGGATTGTGCTGGATCCAACGACGCCAGCCAGCCAACGCCGGCGCCTGTTGGATGAGTTTAGCGTCTCGTATGTGGTGATGCGCGATCGCGACGGGGCGCGCGCCGAGCTCAGCCAGCAAGGAGCCGCTGAATTAGAGATCGTGTATGAAAATGCAACGGTCTCGGTGTATCGGGTACAACCGAAACAGTAATTTTGTGCTAGCCCCTGCACACAAAGCTGCTACGACACTAGGCAGAGTTTGTTACAACCGTTGCGATGCTTGGGTCATCTTCGCTTGACGATGAACAAAAGCCACCCAGCAGAGCAAGGAGATTTTCTGATAGTACTTGGGAAGCTACCAGAAATCAACTTTTTCGATTAATTAGGAGCGCGTTATGAAACACTATATCACATTTTCGTGAATGGCATGGATCCAAACGAATACATGCGATGTCAATACTGAGCTGATACATCACAATACGATTCTCAGAGGCATAGAAGTGAAGCCGATAAAAGCAATACCGGTCACCATATCATAGCACCACCTTACGGTAGACAACCACAAAGTTGCTAAAATCAGGCACCGGTTGCTTAGAAATGGTGATATCAGCTACGTGAGGCTGCGGGTAGGATAAACCCAAGAGTTTACGAATGAAATAGTTCACAACTGAACTAATAGTCTCAGCATACGTCTTAACCTCGGCGTGATAGGCCGGCACGAAACCTTGATAAAAAACTTCTATTGATCCAAAAAAGACGAGAGTAATTCAATCAGTTCCGTTTCGACATACTCTCGCACATGATACGGATTCGTAATGTCATGATGGAGTGAGTACAATCGGTTTGGGGTAGAGATGATACAAACGCCATCTGGTCGCAGCACCCGCCGCAATTCAGACAAAAACGTTCTGTCTTCCTGAATATGTTCGATCGTTTCTAGACTCACAATGGCAGCAAAGGAAGCATCCTGAAATGGCAGGTGCGTCCCACTTGCAGCCAAGAACGTGATGCGCGGATTGGAATATCCACGGCGTGCAGCCGTCAGTGATGGCCGATCGACATCAACGCCAACCACCATCGCACGACAATACGAATGTAACAATTCACTGCCATGCCCCGTGCCGCTCGCAATATCAAGAATTGGCCCATCGTTAATATAATTGCGGGCAAATTCGTAACGTGCAACATGCTCCCGATAGTACAAGCTGTCAGGATTGACATGCATCCGCTCTGTTATCCCTTTGGAACTCATGTTGTTCTTCCTTTCGCGTAAACGATCTGCATAATCAAATAAGGAATTAAACACATCCTATCGATTTTAAAGAATTATAGCATAATTAACTTCAACAAAATAGTTATTTCTTCAATTGATAAGACAATTTACAAGAACAAATAAACGATAAAAATTTTAATACGATCGAGTAATAGCATGACACAGTTTTATGATCAATGAATAAAATCAAAATGTCAAGTGTCAAATTAGTAAATTTTTCTAAAAATCAGATAAGCATAAAATAACCTTCAGATCAAATAGGTACTAGAGTACTACCCACCTAGCTTCGACATCTAGCTACAATGAAAGCACCTTCCAGCTCCATCTTTGCCAACACTCTTGATAAAAACGACTGTAAAGGAGAATGCCAATGTTAGCACTCCTACGTCTCATCACTAGTCTATGCCTCATCAGCATACTTGCCACTTGCGCATACACGCCAAGCATTGCGGTCATCTCTCCAACAAACCATGAAACGTTACCAACTCCTACGACTACTGGCAGCACTCTTGCGCAAACCATACGGCGCGTCTTTCTCCCCCTTATCATCGGCCCGCCGCCATCGTCACCGGTAGGCTGGTATCAGCTCGCCGGCAATCCCCAACGAACCAGCTACACCCCGGTCGTTGTCCAAGGCCCTTACCAGTTTCGCTGGATCTGGAACGGGCCGGCTGGCAGTGGCGATGCCGGCCCGGCAAACGACCATCTGGCCTTGCCAAAAGGGGTACAGCCGGTGATCGGCAACGGTCTCGTCTTTGTTGGTCATAGCGATGGGATTGTGCGCGCGCTGCGCGCGAGCAACGGCACGCTAGCGTGGAGCCGTTCGGTCGGCGGGCAGGTGCTCGGTACGGTCGCTTATCATCCCGGCCTACGGCGCGTGTTTGTCGGCTCGACCAACGGGCGTATCTATAGCCTGAATGCCAATGACGGCACGATCATTGGTTCGTATGACGTTGGCGGCCCCATCGAAATGTCACCGTTGTTGGTAGATGATACCGTGTATGTCGGATCGATCACGAACAACAACCAAGATTGCAACAACTATCGCGCAACGAGCGGCCGGTTAGTCGCACTCAATGCAGCCGATCTGACACTGCGCTGGCAATACGACCCCGGCGCCGGCATCCTTGCCTCACCGGCGCACACTGCCGCCAATGGCGGCATGGTGATCATCGCAGCCGAAGATAAAACGGTGCGCGCGCTGCGCGCGAGCAACGGTTCGCTCGTCTGGAGCCAGACGGTTAACGCAGGACGTGATCCAAGGCGTAAGTGCGTTGCTTTCCCTGATACTTATCCGGCCATATCAGAGGTGAATGGCGTTGTGATTATCCGTTCCTACTTTATGTGGGAGCTGACATGGGAGCCGCCAATCAGTCAAACCGATACGCTGGCCGAAATTCGCCAGTTCCTCACCCAAAGCCCTACCTACCAGTCGTTCTTCGTACTCGATCTTGCCAACGGCCAACCACGTTACGTTGCGCCGGTCTTGGGGGGTGGCATTGGCAATGGCGGTGACTACTATTCAACCCCGCCGCAAGCGGTCATCCGGCGCTTAAGCGACGGGAGTGAGGTTGCGTATGTCACGTGGCGCAACAGCCAAGCTTGTCTCTCGCCAAGCAATTGTGATAATCGGGAAGAAGGCGCAGTTGGTGAAATGAACATAAGTAATGGCGATATTCGCTTCATCGACGTCGATAAAAACGGCTGGCAGTGGCGTATGCCAGTCGATGAACTTGGCGCGATGACCATGGCCAGCGATGCGCTTTTCTACTCGCACTGGATGGGAATGGCTGCGGTAAAAATCACCGATCGGTCGCCTAGCCGCGGCAGCAGTGTAAGCAATCCGATTCTCACTAGTAAATTGGTCGCTGTCTCCAATACCATCCGTCCGGGAACGTGCGATCAACGTGCTAGCGTCCAACACTATTGCCCAACCAGCCACTTCGCTAATGACGACGGTTATCAACTTGGGCCGGGATTCTATATCTATTATGCCAGTCAAAATGTTTACGATCGCTTTTTCACTCCGCCCGTCTTCGGCCCGGCAATCGATGAGAATGGCATTGTCTATTGGAAGAGCGTTGATGGCGCGATTATCGCGTTGGCCCCACAGAGCGCAACGGTTCCGTAGCATCGCGTGGTGGCTGAGCACACTGCTGATCGTTACCGGCTGCGCCCCCGCCGGCCTCCCGGAGGCGCGGCCTACCCCTAACCTCGACCCGATCAGCGCCGAGCGGCGCGCAGTGTTGTTTACCGCCGATGATGGCGTAACCCTTGCCGGCGAGTTGACGCTGCCGCGCCAACCTGCTCTGCCACCCTTGACAGTGATCATCCACCATTCCGGGCCGGTTGATCGTGACGCTTACGGCTATCTGGCCGAGCTGCTGGTCGCGCGCGGCTATGCCGTCTTTCGGTTCGATAAACGCGGCACGGGTCAGAGCGGCGGCTCGTATGGCTGTTGTGAAGCGGCAGATGCGCTGGCTGCCTATCGCGCGGCTGTGACCCAACCCGGCATCGACCAGCGGCGGGTGTTTATTGTGGCGCAGAGTATTGGCACACGCTATGTCGCAGCCTCATTTGCCGAGTATGTCGCCGCAACTCCGCCATGCGGGGTGGCGCTGCTCTCAAATTTGCTCGGCCCGGATGAGATCGGTGCAATTGCCGCTCCGGTCCACGTCATTGTCGCCGATAGCGAGCCTGATTTGCAACGGATTGGCCTCGATGCCGTCGCCGCGCACAATGTGCGCTGGCCTTACAGCGCGAGCCTCTACATCGCCGAGGATGCCGAGCATACCCTGTTTGATATTCGTGATGGCCCGATCGACTGGAGCAACTCGAATTGGGTGCAGCGCTATCATCGGGGAGCAATGGCGAGTTTGGTGGAATGGCTGGATCAGACACCGTGCCGGGTCTAGCGATGCGCCTCCAGCAAGACAATGGTTTCACACCCAAGGAGGACACCTATCTGCTGGGACCGGGATTTTATTTGTACTATCACAACCGAAACGTCTACGATCAATTCTGGCACCCCCCAGTGCGCGGTCCCATCTTCCATGATGGCGTGTTGTATTGGCGTAGTGTTGACGGCGCCACCGAAACCTTAGAGCCGAACAACCATGACCAAGCGATTAATAATGACATAATCTTCACCATAGTTCACAAAAGATTCAAAAGCTGTTAAACTCCCACCCTTACACTACATGCGTCACTCACGCAAGGGGAGGGGGTCATCGTGCAGTTAAGTCAAATATCTCCGCAACTTGGCCGGATCGCCGGTTCGCTGGTAAGCACGATCGCGCTGCTTTGGCTGATCGGCAGTTTGGTTCCGCCTGCCTCAGTTTCAGCTACGATTCCCAACCGGCAGCCGTGGGTGCATCAACCGGGAACGTGCCCCCCTGCACTGGAGGGGGCCGTGTTCGGCCTTGCCGGCGATGGCTGCGGCGGCAGCGGCACCGGCTTTGACACTACCCAAGTCTACGGTCACGCGCTCAT
>NZ_DAOTWH010000186.1:0-15219 GCF_034435895.1 Chloroflexus sp. | reverse complement strand
CCAATGTCACCGGCGCGTTTGTCTGGGTTGGCCGCTCGCCACCGCCACCGCGCCTCATTCTGATCGACGACGTGTTGACGACCGGCGCCACCCTCGCCGCCGGCGCTGCTGCCTTGCGCGCTGCCGGTGCGCAGTCGGTGACGGCGCTCGCCCTCGCCCGCTCGGTGATTGCCAAAACCGGTGTACAATAAAGGCGTCCGCGCATCCGCTGATTTCGTTCGCACGCTGGTCTCGCTGGGCCGGCTCGATCAGGTGTACAATAGGTATAGCCGTGCATCTAGTTGCGGCCATCCACCATTCGTCTGTCAGGAGGGACGATGATGTCTGACATCGAGCAGCTTTCTGCCGCCCACCAACAATGGGAACAGCACTGTCTCTGGCCGGCTCTCAAGCGCGCCCCTGAACGCACTGGCCCGTTCATGACCACCAGCAGCGCGCCGATCGAACGGCTCTACACCCCGCTCGATCTGGCCCACGATGGCATGACTCCTACCGAGCATTTTCTGCGCAACGTCAGCTACCCCGGCCAGTATCCCTTCACCCGTGGCATTCACCCCACTGGCTACCGCGGCAAACTGTGGACGATGCGCATGTTTGCCGGGTTTGGCAGCGCCGAAGAGACCAATGCCCGCTTTAAGTTTTTGCTCGAACAAGGCCAAACCGGGTTGTCGATCGCGTTTGATATGCCCACCCTGTACGGGCGCGATACCGATCACCCGTTGGTCGAGGGCGAATTCGGCAAGTGCGGCGTGGCGGTCTCGTCGCTGGCCGATATGGAGATTCTGCTCGATGGGTTGCCGCTCGATCAGGTCAGCACCTCGATGACGATCAATTCGCCGGCGGCGATGATTTGGGCAATGTATCTGGTGGTGGCCGAGAAGCGCGGCATTCCGTGGAACCAGTTGCGCGGCACGATCCAGAACGACATTCTCAAAGAGTACATTGCCCAGAACGAGTATATCTTCCCGCCTGAGCCGAGCATGCGCTTGGTGGTTGATACCATCGAGTTCGCTGCCCGCCACGTGCCGCAGTGGAACCCGATCAGCGTCAGCGGCTATCACATTCGCGAGGCCGGCAGCACCGCCGTGCAAGAGCTGGCCTTTACGCTGGCCGATGGCTTTGCCTACGTCGAAGCGGCGCTCGAGCGCGGGCTCGATATCGACGAATTCGCGCCGCGGATCAGCTTCTTCTTTAACGCCCACAACGACTTCTTCGAGGAGATTGCGAAATACCGGGCAGCGCGCCGGATTTGGGCGCGGGCAATGCGCGAGCGCTACGGCGCCAAGAACGAGCGTTCGTGGTGGCTGCGCTTCCACACCCAAACCGCTGGTTGTTCGCTTACCGCACAGCAACCCGAAATCAACATCGTGCGCACCGCGATTCAGGCGCTGGCGGCGGTGCTCGGTGGCACTCAGAGTCTGCACACCAATTCGATGGACGAGGCGTTGGCATTGCCGTCGGAAAAGGCGGTCACGATTGCGCTGCGCACGCAGCAGATTATCGCCTACGAGAGCGGGGTCGCCAATACCGTCGATCCGCTCGGCGGCAGCTATTTTGTCGAGGCGCTGACCGACCGGATGGAGCGCGAAGCACAGGCGATCTTCGACGCGATCAATGCCCAAGGCGGGGTGATTGCCGCCATCCGCAACGGCTACTTCCACCGCGAGATCGCTGATGCCGCGTATCGCTACCAGCAAGAGATCGACCGCGGCGAGCGGATTATCGTCGGCGTCAACGCCTTCCAAGACGACGAGCCGCTCGAGATTCCAATCTTGCAGATGGATCCCGAAGGCGAAAAGCGGCACCTCGAACGGCTCAACCGCGTCCGTTGCGAGCGCGATCAAGAGCTGGTCTCCCGCCGGCTGGCCGAACTCCGTGTCGCTGCGCAGGGCAACGAGAATATGATGCCGGCCATCCTCAATTGTGTGCGCGCTTACTGCACGCTGGGCGAGATGTGCGATGTGCTGCGCGAGGTATTCGGCGTCTACCAGCAAGATACCGTGATCGTGTAAGCCAGTGTATGGAGTGCGGCAGTACGACTGCCGCACTCCATGTTTCTCCACTCCCTCATGCTTCCCACACAAACGGGAACAGCATCAACGAGGCGGTGAACGTCACCACCACATAGGCCAGCAAAAAGCGAATCGGCCCCAACACCACATCAATCGCGACATTCTCCAGCGTTTGCGCCGTGCCTTGAATCGCGACGATCAGCGGCGCTACCAGCAACGGGAAGGCTAGCACGGCGAAGAGCGCGCCCTTGAAGCTGGCGCGAGCAATGATCGCGGCAATGATGGTAGTGGCTGAGGTAAGGGCCAACCCGCCGGCGACCAGCATCGCGCTAAACGCGAGCGGGCTGCCGACTTTGACTCGTAGCAAGACGATGAAGAGCAGCGTGGTGACAGCGCTCAGCGCCATCACCAGCGTCAAGTTGAAACAAAACTTGCCCAGAAACACCGCCGTAGGCGCTGCCGACAAGCGCAAGGCTGCCATCGTCCGCGCCTCTTCTTCGTAGACAAAGCTGCGCGAGAGACCGTTGAGCGCAGCGAACAGCAGCGCAATCCACAGCAGGGCCGACTGAATCAGCAGCGCCTCTTCGGTGCGGCGCAAGCCGAGGAAGCCGACGCCGAGGCTGACCGCAGTGGCAGCGCTGATCGCAAAGAGCAGCAGGGTATTGATCGCGTAGCGCGTGCGCAGTTCGCAGGCGATGTCTTTACGGAAGATCGCCCACGCGGCGCGGAGCGTCGCGCTAATCCCGCTCGGCGGCGGCGCAGGGATGTCGATCAGAGAGGATTCTTGTTCAATCACGGTTATGTCTCAATCAGAGCGGGGCCACTCACCCTCCCAGCTTCAGCAAGAGGTCAGCATAGCGCAGCTCACGCGGGTCGTTAGTCGCGATCACAGTGAGGCCCCTCCGGCGTTGATCGGCGATAATCTGATCAACCACCGCCGTCCCCCGCTCATCGAGCGTCACCGTCGGCTCATCGAGCAAGAGCACCGGCGGGCGATGGAGCAGGGCAAAGGCATAGCGCAGACGCTGGGCCATGCCTGATGAATACGCCGCCAGCCGGTCATCGCCGCGCTTGCCCAAACCCACCTGCGCGAGCAGATCGTACAGCGCAGCGTCAGAAATGGCCAATCCGCGCACACGGGCAAAAAAGCGCAGATTCTCAATCCCGCTCAATTCACGGTACAGCGCCAAATCAGGCGCGACCCACCCGATCAAATGGCGCGCGTCACGCGGATCGAACCGGTTGCCGCCAGCCTCGTAATAGGCTGCGCCAGCCGCCGGCACCTGCAACCCGGCCAATATCCGCAACAAGGTGCTCTTGCCGCTGCCGTTAGGGCCGCTGACCACCAACACCTCACCCCGGTGGAGGGTAAAGCTAATATCGCGCACAATCGTGCGCGCGCCATACCCGGCGCTCAGTTGCGAAACGTGAAGCTGCATACGGTATCCGGTCGTGCCGCGTGGCCGCTCCGCCCGCGCTGTATGCAGATTATACCAATTCTTGGCCGGTCGCTGTGTGTGGTGGGGGAGGCGCCGCGTTCCCGTATGTCATTGCGAGCCGCCGGAGGCGGCGAAGCAATCTCCCCACGAGTACAGAAACGGCATCCTTTCCGCCGAAGAGGAGATTGTTTCGGGGGCTACGCCCCCTCGCAATGACAAAGGGGCGGCGACCCCCGCTCCCCGCTTATCCTTGCGAGTGGAGCGAAGCAATCCCCCACGAGCACGGCAACGGCATCTTTTCCGCTTTCCGATTGTCATTACAAGCGGAGCGCTAGCGGAGCGAAGCAATCTCCCGCTCTCTGCTTGTCCTTGCGAGCGGAGCGAAGCAATCCCCCATGAGTACAGAAACGGCATCCTTTCCGCCGAAGGAGGAGATTGCTTCGGGGGCGCAGCCCCCTCGCAATGACGGAAGGGCGGTGCCCCCTCGTAATGACATTTAGGGTAACGGCAGATAGCCGGGTGAGGCAGCGCCGTCAATCAAAAATCCCTAGAATATCCCAACGGTCGTGCCACGATTCCAACCGGCGCTCGTCAATCGAATGGTGGGTGGAATCGGGGTTGCCGGGGCGGATGCCGCCGTGTTTGGCGAGATAAGCTTGGTGCGTCGTGTAAATAGTATCCTAGAGCCACTATTCCGGCGCAATCCAGTAGCGCGGGTACGCATTGACGTCACCCAAATCAACAAAGATCCAGAAATGGCTTTCGTCATTCTTGGGTGACATGGGCTGGCTGCCCACGATGCTCGAATGCCAATGCTTGCCGCCGCGCTTGGTTTTGACTTGAAGATACACGGTGCGGCTTTCATCGTTGTTGCAGGCGATAATATCGATCTTGGGCATATTCCCGGCGAATGGCACCGCAAATGCCCCACGCTTGTTTAATTCAGCTACCACAAAATACTCACCGGCACGCCCGACTTGCTGCGTGATGGCACGGCGTGATTTGGCTGGTATGTGGCGCCTCCTTGCTGATTTGAGTGGTCTGATAGTTTGTACATCATCGGCAGGCAAGTTGCATGTAGAGCGGTGAAGGATGCCGAGAGGATGTGTTCATACCCCGCGCTTCTTTTTGCACAATGATCGTGCATTGGATGTGCTCGATTGGGTTAGAGCATCGTTATAGAGCATATCATGCACGATCGATGCAGCCTAGCAGGCAAATGAAATGTGGCCAAATAACCTGACGCGCCGAAGGTAGCCGGTGTCAGTCTGGGTACTGAAGGCTACTTTGCGATCATATCGCCTGCTTGCGGTGCATAGCTTCGCCCGTCGGCGTGTAAGGTGATTGGCAGGGGCGATGCGGTAAGCAGATCGACACTATCCATAAAGTGCAGATGCAGATGTGGTCCGGGACTGAAGCCGGAATTGCCTAAGGCGCCAATCGTCTGACCTGCGGCGATGATTTGCTGTTCGCGCACCGTGATAGAGTCTTGGCGCAGATGGGCAAGGCATGAAAAGATGCCGCATATGCGCCAAAGCCCATTACCTTTGGCTCTGAGGCTGATACAACAATGACTTCACTACTTGAATGTTGATCTGCAATTGCCATGCATTGTTGAATTGTTTCTTTCAAGGTGTATGGCTTCACAGCGAGTGGTTGAGATGGCCTTAAATGGTTTGGTAAGGCATTTATTAGCTTCTCGTAATTTCCTTCCTTACCTAGTGCATCTTCCGAAGCGATCACATACAAAATGTCTGGATTTAGAAACGGTGTAGCAATCTCCCTCTCAGTGGGTACTTTCCGCCGAAGGAGGGGGTTGCTTCGGGGGTTGCGCCCCCTCGCAATGACAGAAGGGCGGCGCCCCCCCACGCTCCCCGTATGTCATTGCGAGCGGAGCGGGGCGAAGCAATCTCCCGCGAGCGCGGAAACGACATCAATCCGTCTGCTCCGCCTACCTGATGAGCCAGCAATCTCCCGCGAGCGCGGAAACGACACCCTTGCCGCCGAAGGAGGAGATTGCTTCGGGGGCTGCGCCCCCTCGCAATGACATACTGGCCTGTCCTTGCGAGTGGAGCGAAGCAATCTCCCGCGAGCGCGGGATGATCCCGCTCAGCGGTTGCTTCCGCCGAAGGAGGGGATTGCTTCGGTTGGGCGGCCCCCGCTCGGCGCGGGCCGCCGCTCCCTCGCAATGACAAAGGGGCGGCGTCCTCCGCTTTCCGGTTGTCCTTGCGAGCGGAGCGTTAGCGGAGCGAAGCAATCTCCCGCGAGCGCGGACGAGGTATGCTTTCCGCCGAAGGGGGAGATTGCTTCGGGGGCTACGACCCCGCCCAATGACAAGCGGGGGCGTCACCGCGCACTGATATAAGGAAGTCTACATTCTTCTCGGCGGCACGGCAGAATGTGGCGCCGGTCGTGGTGGCGGTGGTGGCGGCGCTTCGCTACTGTTGATGGGGTTGCTGCGTTCAGGCGCTGGCGGCGCCAGTGGTTCAGCTCGTGGTGGTGTTGTGGTGTCCAATGGCTTGGTGTCTGCTTTGGGTGTAGAGACGATCAGATCAGGCTGCTGCAAGAACCCCAGCAAAATCTCGTGGAAGCGGTCGGCTTCGTCCACAAACGGGAAGTGGCGGCTCTGCTCCATACGCACCACTTGCGCCATAGGCACGTGGGTGAAGAGCTGGAGTTGGTTGGGGTTGACAATATCGTCGCGCGCGCCATGTACCACCAGCGCCGGCACGCGCAGCTTGTCGAGCATTGGGGTCAAATCGGTGCGCCACATCGAATGGATCGCGCCGCGAATGGTGTCGGCGGTAGATTTGGTGCTGTCTTCGAGCACCTCATCTACTTCGGGGTCGAGCGAGTCGCCGAAGAAGAAGCGGAAGAGTGAGCGGCGCAGCCATGGCCGGCGGGCGAAGAATTCGGCGAAGAAGGGGCGGTCAACCAGCTTCAGCATCCACGAGAGCGAGTCGCCGTTGATCGGCGCTCCGACCGTAGCCACGCGGGTGACGCGCTCTGGGTATTCGATCGCCGTCTTCATCGCAACCATGCCGCCCATGGAGTGCCCAACCAGCGCCGCTCGCTCGATTCCCATCGCATCGAGGAACCGGATGACCTGATTGGAATAGCCTTGGATGGTTGGCATCTCACTCGTGCGTGACTCGCCGAAACCCCAAAAGTCAAACGAGTAGGTACGGAAATGGCGCGAAACAACCTCCATTGAGGTATACCAGTAGCGCCAACTGCCGAGCCAGCCATGCAGGAAGACGACTGGCCTCCCGCGCCCGAACACTTCGTAATGCACCCGCTGATTGTCAATGACGATGATGCTCATGCTGGCCTCGCCGTTGAGGAAGAATTCACTGCGTGGGCGCGCAACTGGGCGACGCTGGTTTCGCGTTCGTGCAGCGATCGGCGCAGTCTCCATTGCAGAGTGGCAATATCTTCCGAGATGCTGCGCAAGTGCGCCATCTCTTGCTCAAGCTCTTCCAATAACGCGCGCGCTTGCAAGCCGGCAGAAACTGTCGTGCGTTCGGTCGAAAGGTGAGCGATGCGCTCTTGAATGGCTGCCAGCAAGCTGAGCAGGTTGGCCCACGCTTCGTTGTCGTTGGCTTCGTGCTGGCGTTGCTGCTGGCCACGCGATTCAATCCAGCGTTGAATTTGCTGTTGCAGCGCCGTGATCCGCTCTTCCAACTGGCGCACCGCCGTCATATCTAGCTCGCCGCCGGCCCGTTGCGGCGGGGTTGCCGTGAGTTGGGCGAGTTGTTGTTGCACATTGGTCATCGCCGCGCTGAGTTGTGATTGTCGTTGCATCACGGCTTCTTGCTCGTTGAGCATATCGAGCAGCATCAGGCGCAGTTGCGATGCTTCTTGTTCGCTCCGCGCCGCCTGTTGCTGCAACAGATGCGGCACGTACCAGAGCAGAATGAACAGCAGCGTGATGATGGCAATACCGAGCGCGACAAAGAGTGCAGTCATAGCAATCCTCCTGATCTCCGCTCATAGTATACCGTTATCTGGCAATGATGAGCTAGATCAGCGGATGACATGTGGATTACGCGCCCAAACCACTCGATCGCGATCGGCAAGATCGGACTGGACCCCAATTTCAGCCTGCGGCATGGCCTGATTGAGTAAGTGTACCACAGAGTCAGCTTGCCATGCGCCAATCTCTAATAGTATAGCTCCCTGCGGTTTGAGGTATGCCGGCGCGGCAGCGATTAACCGGCGGTAGCAGTCAAGCCCATCTGGGCCGCCATCGAGAGCGAGATGCGGTTCGTAGCGGTAGACGCCTTCTTCGATCTCGTTGAGGATTGTGTAGGGGGGATTGCTGACGATCAGATCGACTGGGCCGGGCAGCGGTTCCAGCAGATCGCCTTCAAGCAGCGTGACGCGATCGTGCAGATGGTAGCGCGCAACGTTAGCTGCGGCCACCTCCAGCGCATCGGCGCTCAGATCGACCCCATAGATGATCGCATGCGGCAGATGGATCGCCAGCGCAATCGCGATGGCGCCGCTGCCGGCGCCAATATCGGCGATGGTGATCGGTGCGTTGCCGTAGCGTCGCGCCTCGGCCAGCGCCAGTTCAACCAGCACTTCAGTTTCGGGGCGGGGAATGAGGACGCGCTGGTCAACCAGCAGGTCAAGGCCAAAGAACTCGCGGTGGCCAATCAGATAGGCGACCGGTTCACGGGCGGCGCGGCGGGCAACCAGCGCGGCAAACATCGCCTGCTGTTCAGGCGTCAGCGGGTAGTCACGCTCGGCAACCACTTTTGCCCGCGACCACCCTAACGTATGGGCAAGGAGCAGTTCGGCATCGAGGCGGGCCGTTGCGCTGACGGCCCGCAACTGTTCGCTCGCAAGGCGTAAAGCGTGTTGGATCGTAACGTCGTCGCTCAATCTAATCGCCGTTCGCTAAAATCACGCCCGTCAAACGACAACAAGCGGCGCTTCTCGTCGATCACCGTCTCGAGATGGACAGGGCGCGTCCAAATTTTGAACAGGTTGCGCATCGTCTCGCGGGCGTAATCGATCTTGAGATCAACGCCTTCGTGGCGGTGGCGCAAGTACAGCTCGCCGCGATTGCCGTAGTTGCCGTCTTCGACGAGGATCACCGGCTGGCCGAAGTTGGTGAGCCGGAAGAGCAGCTTCTCTTTGACCTCTTTGAACTCGCGGGAAGCGATTTCGTAGAGGTCAGTGTCGCGATTATAGCGGAAGGTAAAGAGCTTCTGTTCCATCACAAATTCCGGCGTGAGGAATTCGTCGATGAAGGTGACATCGTTATAGAGCCGGCGCACCTCGAAGATCTTTTGGCGGCCAAGGCCGAGCTGCTTATCCCACGAGCGCTTGAGCCGGATATCGTCGCACTCTTCGTACTCTTTGCCGAATTTGCCCTTGTTCCAGCGATCTTCGATGTCACGCAGCAATTCCAAGCCTAATTTGTATGGATTTAGCCTGCCGCCGCTGGTTGCAACCACCCCTGAATGGAGATCGGCGAACGAGACGATCTCAGCCGCCGAAGCGACGCGCTGGGTCATGATCGTGCTGTGCCAGTAGCTATTGTGGTTGATGAAGCCTTGCGCGGCGTAGCGGTGCGTTTCCGTGACCGAGATGTCGTAGACATCGGCGACGCCATGCTCGATGGCGACGACCTCATCAGCCCATACCGTTGGCGCAGCGGGGGTGGTGAAGGCGCGTTCCAGCGCAGCAGTATTGGCGATGTGCAGGATCGCGCCCTCGCGTCGCGCCATTACGCCAAGGTTCAGCAACAGCAACTGCACCGTCGCCGCTTGCGCGTGATCGGCGCACATAAGCTGCATCCCAGCGCCATTCGTTTGGCTGGCGCTAGCGCAGAAGGCGCGCAGGAAAGCGACTACCTGCGGGCGCGGCGAGCGGCAGATCGCGGCCAGCGCGCGCTGGTCGGGGCGAGTGGCGCACTGCGCGCCGAGCTGGACGGCCACCGTCTCATCAACCACGGTCGCTGGCGCGCGCCGGTAGCCGTAGCGACGAACATGATCGGCAGCAGCGTGTGCTATTGCTGGTATGTGCGCCATTGCGGCGACCCGCTTGAGCGCCGGACGGCGGCGGAGGGTGGCCGGCGCAGTGGCCCACAGTTCGGTACCGCCAGCGATCCGCACCTGATCACCGGGTTGCAGCGCCTCCAGCCGCCGCCACTCGCCATTGGCGAGCAGAATGCGGTGATTATGCGAACCGGAAAGCGTCAAGCCGGCGCGGGTGCGAATGGTGACCGTCGGATAGGCGGTAAAGACATTCCAATCGTAGACCGTCTGCGCGCGCTCGCCATCACTGACGCGGGTGCGGCGACGCTGGGTCACGACTTCGCGCATCGGGATCAGGCCGCGGTCAGTGATGATCAAACTCTCGCCAGTCAAGCAGGCCCAACCCTCATTGAGAATCTTGGTCATGCCCTGCGGTGCGAAGTAATACGCTTCATCGCGGATAATCTCGAGCACCGTATGCTGCCAGTTTTCGAGTGGGGCAAAATTCATCAAGAACAGCAGCACATCGCGCTGCGGATGTTCCGGGAAGCGGCGTTGACGGGCGCGCTCTTCTTCAAGTTTGCGCCGCTGCTTTTCGAGAAACTCAGGCGGGTTAATGTAATCGCGCATATACTCGCGCTCGACCGGCAAGCCCTCAACCACCGGCGGCTCCTCGTCGTTGACGATCGGGCGCGGGGTGACGGCTTCGGGGCGGCGGATGTAGGGCGCATGGTAGTCGATCAGGTTTTCCAGCGACAAACAGATGTCAATAAACTCTTCCACCTGATCGTAGCCGATGCGGTCGATGATGCGCTGGATACGGGCGGCGTGGTTTGCCATGGTATCGAGCATCTTGCGATTAGTGTGGGCAAACCACATATTGTTCTTGAAGAAATCGACGTGGCCGGTCACGTGGGCCATCACCATCTTCTGGGTCACATCTTCGTTGCCCTCAAGCAGATAGGCATACGAAGGATTATTGTTAATCACCATCTCGTAGATGGTGCTGCCGGCCCAGATATGGCCCTTCAGCAACTGATCGTACCCCATGCCAAAGCGCCAATGCGGATAGCGCGTCGGGAAGCCGCCGAACGCCGCCGTCTCATAAAGCGTGCGGTAATCGAGCACTTCGTAAATGATGGGGAAGAAATCGAGGCCGTATTCACGGGCAATCTGCTCGATCTCTTGGCGCGCCTGTTCGAGATGAGCGGGAAGGCGGGTACTCTTCATACGCACACCAAACGTCTAAGGCGATCAGCGACCTTTGCCGAGGAAGGCGCGGATCGCGTCGTAGATATCGTCACGATCGGCAATTTCAGCAATCACCACCCGGTCGTCGCCGCGCAGATACTCTTCGAGATCGTGGGCGAAGCGACCCGAACCGTAGAGCGAACGCACCTGACCGTAGCAGAACAGATTCACCTTGGGCAACAGCTCGCGTTTGAGCAGCTCAACGCACTCGCGGGTATCGCCGCCGCCCCAGTTATCGCCATCGGAAAAATGGAACGGATAGATATTCCATTCGGTAGCCGGGTAACGCTCGTCGATCAAGCGATTGCAGAGCTTGTACGCTGACGAAATCTTGGTGCCGCCGCCTTCGCGAATGTGGTAGAAGGTCTGCTGATCGACCTCTTTGGCGGCGGCATCATGCACGATATAGCGAATCTCGATCGACTTATACTGCGAACGCAACCACGTCTCGATCCAGAACGCCGTCATGCGCACCAGCTCTTTTTGCTCGGCCCCCATCGACCCCGACACGTCCATCATATAGATAATGACGGCGTTGCTTTCGGGCACGAGGGTCTCTTTCCACGAACGATAGCGCATATCCTCGGGAATGGGCACCACAACCGGATCTTCGAGGTCATACTCGCCGGCGGCGATCTGGCGGCGGAGCGCCTCGCGGTAGGTGCGCTTAAAGTGGCGCAGCGAGTTGGGGCCAGTGCGGCGAATGCCGCTGTACTTATCCTTCTCGCTGATCAGATTCTTCTTGCCTTTCGGCTGAATATTGGGCAATTGCAGCTCTTCGCCGAGAATCTGGGCCAGCTCCTCGATCGTGATGTCTACTTCGAGGATATGCTGGCCGGGTTCGGCGCCGGCCTGCCCAGTGCCTTGCTGGCCATCACCTTGCGCGATCGGATCGCCAATGTCGCCATCACCCTGCCCGACGCCGCCACCTTGTTTCGCGCCATAGCGGAATTGCGGGATGTCGATCTGCGGGATCGGGATGCTGACGTAGCGTTTGCCCTGCCGCCCGATCAACTCTCCCTGTGACATATACTTGCGCAGGTCTTTTTTAATCCGGCCGCGCACAATCTCGCGAAAGCGGCTCAGGTCGCGTTCAGCTCGTTTCATTGACATCGACATAGACGGCACCCTGCGATGAGTTGAGAACACCGTATGCTACGTGGCAACGATAGGGCGTTGCTAGGAACAAGGCATGCCTTGCCCCTAGCAGCGTGGCATGTCTGGCCCTTAACGGCGCGTATCGCCACGGGCGAAGATCGAGGCCACGTAGTTGAGCACATCGGTCGCCGACTGCTCATTGTAGCCGAAGTCGCGGATCAGACGCGCCTTGACCACATCGATCTTCTCTTGGGTGTCTTTATCGATCACCCGTGAGACGAGCGAGGTGAGCTTGATGCTATCCTTCTGATCCTCGAACAGCTTCAGCTCGAGCGCCTTGTGCAGCCGCTCGTTGGTGCGGTAATCGAAGGTCTTGCCCTCGATCGCCAGCGCGCCGATGTAGTTCATAATCTCGCGGCGGAAGTCATCCTTGCGCGACTCGGGAATATCGATCTTCTCCTCGATGCTGCGCATCAGGCGCTCATCGGGTTCTTCGTACTGGCCGGTGTAGCGATTGCGCACCTTCTCGCGCTGGGTGTAGGCCTTGATGTTATCGATATAGTTGGCGCACAGACGCTTAATCGCCTCTTCGTCAGCCGAGATGGCGCGTTGCACTTCGTTTTTCACAATCTCAGTATACTCCTCGCGCACGATGGCTAGCAGGTCGCGGTAGCGTTTGCGCTGCTCTTCGTCGGTGATCAGGGCATGGTTCTTGAGACCGCTTTCGAGTTCGTTCAGCACCATGAAGGGGTTAATGTAGCCCTCTTCCTGATTGCTGACTAGCGCATTCGAGATCTTGTCTTGGATGTAGCGCGGCGAAATGCCCTCCATACCTTCGCGCACCGCCTCTTTGCGCAGCTCCTTGATGTTGTCTTCGGTGAAGCCGGGCAACGTCTTGCCGTTGTACAGCTTCAGTTTCTGCAACAGGGTCAAGTTGGGCTTCTTCGGCTCTTCGAGGCGAGTGAGCACGGCCCACATCGCTGCCATCTCAAGCGTATGGGGTGCAATATGGACGCGCACCTTCTTCTTGTTGAAGTCGCGCTCGTAGATCCGCACCTCATCGCGCAAGCGAGTGACGTAGGGAATATCGATGCGCACCGTGCGGTCTTTCAGCGCCTCCATGAACTCGTTATTCTCGAGACGGCGGTATTCCGGCTCGTTGGTATGGCCGATGATCACCTCATCGATGTCAGTTTGCGCAAATTTCTTGGACTTGATACGATGCTCTTGCGACGCGCCGAGCAAGTCGTAGAGGAAGGCGACATCGAGCTTGAGCATCTCGACAAACTCGATAATGCCACGGTTGGCGATATTAAACTCGCCGTCGAAGTTAAAGGCGCGCGGATCGGAGTCGGAGCCATAGATCGCGATCTTGCGATAGTTAATATCACCAGTCAGCTCGGTGCTATCCTGATTCTTCTCATCTTTGGGCTGGAAGGTGCCGATCCCGACCCGATCCTGCTCGCTGAAGACCAGTCGGCGGACGCGCACATGGTTCATGACCTTGAGCCAATCGCCGTCGTAGCGCTGCATCAGCTCGCGGAAGTGGAAACGGCAGACCGGGCAGAGGTCGCCTTCGATCCGGATCTGGCGATCAGGGTCGAGGTTCTCGTTCAGGCGCTCGATAAAGCTGGCGCGCAGGTCGCGCGGGATCAGGTGCAGCGGCTCTTCGTGCATCGGGCACTTTTCCCATTCCGATTCCGGCACTTGGCGCCAATCGAAGGTGTCGTGGTGTTCGATCACGCCGGGGTACCAGTCGTAGGTGTATAATGCGCCATCTTCGGTGCGCGAATAGTGCTCGAGGCCACGTTTAAGCCGGCGCACGATAGTTGATTTCGATGAACCGACCGGGCCGTGCAGGAGCAACACGCGCTTTTCGGTGCCGTAGCCGCGGGCAGCGCCCTTGAAGAAGTTGACCAGCCGCATAAGCGGGATCTCAAGCCCGAAGACGGCATCGTCGCCATCAAACGACTCATCGGAGAAGAACTTGTAACGGATGAGGCGCTTCTTGGCGTCGATAAATTCCTCGGTGCCATACGACATAATCATGTCGTAGACTCGTTGAAAGGCGTTGCGGGCAACTTGTGGCTTGCGGGCGACAATGTCGAGATACTCGGCGAAAGTGCCGCGCCAGTTGAGCTGTTGAAAATGGCGGCGATCCTGCTGCTCGCCAATCATCTTCATCAGCTCAAAACCGGATAAGGTCATGTTCATACGTCCTCCTGCTGAGGGATGTCTCCGCCGGCGATCCGGCGAAGCGTTTGATGGGTCGCAGGCAGTAGCATCTTCTCGATGATGCGTTGCCACAACCGGGATGCCAACGTGCAGGGTGCGAACTGGCAGTAGCGCGGCGGTGATGCCGCATGCCAGTGAGCTCGCGCGCCGTATGCGACAGCTTTGCGTGCTCTGGGAAGCGGAACGAGGAATCTTTCAGGTGATAGCATTATAGCAAGGTGTCAATCGCCCGTCAAGGACTTTATGTCGCGTTGATCATTTGTTCAAGGAGGCGTGTCAATGACGAATGTTGATATTGCGATTGTCGTGGCGCTGGGATTATTTGCGATTCTGGGCCTGTATTGGGGGTTGATCCGGCAAGTGCTGGCCGTGGTGGGGGTCGTGGTCGGGTTTATGCTGGCCGGCCAATATGGGACGGAGGTGGCGGTGTGGCTGGGTTCGTTCATTACCGATCCGAATCTGGCGCAGGCGTTAGGCTTTATTGCGGTGTTGTTGCTGGTTAGCAGTGTTGCCAGCCTGATCGCGTCGCTGTTGCATTCGATGGCCGGTTTGATGTTTCTCGGCTGGCTTGACCATCTACTGGGGGCGTTGTTGGGCTTGGTGCAGGGTGTGATCGCGGTGACGGCGGTGCTGATCGTGCTGGTGGTGTTTCCGGTCGAACCGTGGAGCGGGTGGTTGCAGAGTTCGCTCTTAGCCGGCTGGATGTTGCGATTGGGTGAACCGCTGACGTTGTTGCTGCCGGATCTGTTTGCGGCAGCGGTGCGCACCTTCAACGAGTTTGGCATCTTGCCGTAACGGCAAGACGCAGAGGGAGAGATGTAGCGACGGACGGCTGTCTGTCTCCAAACGCAAAGGCGCCAAGGAGCGCGAAGGGCGCAGAGGGTTTTTATAGTGGGGCGTGAGTGGGCTGGGGGTGGGGGCCACCTCCGGCCCCTCCCCCGCTGGGGGAGGGGGGATAACGCAAAGGCGCAATAGAGCGGCTGTCCGGCTCCGCAAAGAGTTATTGGGTAAATGGAGTATAGCGGGATAGGAGACATTCTGATCAGGCTGCTGATGCGGTAGTTACGTATGCTCGTATCTTCATTGTTGGGTAACTCCCTTGGGTCGTTGCGCTAGCTCGGCGTACAACGCCTCGTAGCGCGGCAGCAGGCGATCGGCGGCGAAGCGTTCGCGGGCAGCGGCGCGGGCGGCGGC
>NZ_DAOTWH010000185.1:0-5460 GCF_034435895.1 Chloroflexus sp. | reverse complement strand
GGAGTGGCTCAGTTGGTAGAGCGACACCTTGCCAAGGTGTAGGTCGCGGGTTCGAATCCCGTCTCCCGCTCCAATCAAGACCGGCGCCGGCGCGCTGGTCTTTTCTATTGTAAGAACCAAACCTATGACCCTGCTCAACGCAACCAATCTCAGCAAATACTACGGCGCTGAGCTGATCTTCCACGATGTCAGCTTCCAAATCGCGCGCGGTGAGAAGGTGGCGATCGTCGGCATGAACGGCGCCGGCAAGAGCACCTTGCTACGCATGATCGCCGGCTATGAGACACCGGATAGCGGCAGTCTCAGCCTTGACCGCGGCGCCCGCGTCGCCTATCTGGCCCAAGAGACGCGCTTCAGCGGCGATCTGACCCTCTGGCAAGAGATGGAAGCGGCGCTGGCCGAGATTCGCGACTGGCGCGCTGAGCTGTCTGACCTTGAGGCCCGGCTGGCCGATACATCCGCCCCCGATTGGGAAGCGGTGATGGAACGCTACGGCGAACTGAGCGCTCGCTTTGAGCATGCCGGCGGCTACGAGATCGAATATCGCATCGAGCGCACGCTGCACGGCCTCGGCTTCCGGCCCGAACAGTTCCACCAGCGCATGGGCCAATTTTCCGGCGGGCAAAAGACGCGAGCCGCGCTGGCCGCCGCCCTGCTGAGCGACCCTGATTTGCTGCTGCTCGACGAGCCGACCAACCATCTCGATATGCAGGCGCTCGAATGGCTCGAACAGTTCTTGCGCACGTGGGACGGCACGCTCGTCGTGGTTTCACATGACCGCTACTTCCTTGAGCGGGTGACGAAGCGCACGCTGGAGATCAGTTTTAACCGGCTCGAAGATTACCCCGGCAGCTATGAAAAGTATCTGGCGCTGAAGGCCGAGCGCATGGAACGGCGGCTGAAAGAGTACCAAGCCCAGCAAGCGTTCATTGCCCGCACCGAAGAGTTCATCCGGCGCTACAAGGCCGGCCAGCGCGCGCGCGAGGCTAAAGGGCGCGAAAAGCGGTTAGAGCGGCTCAAACGCGAGCAGTTGCTCGACCGTCCAAAAGAGGCGGCCAAATTGCGTGTTGCGCTCGATAGCCAATTGCGGTCGGGGGCGCTGGTCTTGCGCCTCGACGGGTTGGTAGTCGGCTATCAGGGGCCGCGCGGCGAGGGCAAGACGCTGCTGCGAGCCGATGACTTGACCATCCGGCGCGGCGAGCGGGTCGGGTTGCTAGGGCCAAACGGCTGCGGCAAGACCACGCTGCTCCGCACGCTGATCGGCCAATTGCCGCCGCTGCAAGGCGCGGCCCGCTTTGGCCACGAAGTGCGGGTAGGGTACTACGCCCAAGGCCATGACGTGCTGGAATGGAACAACACGGTGCTGGATGAGGTGCTGCGGGTCGCGCCGAGCCTCGGCGAAGGGCCGGCACGCAACCTGCTCGCCCGTTTTCTCTTCACCGGTGACGATGTGTTCAAGCGGATCGCCGACCTCAGCGGCGGCGAACGATCGCGGGTGGCGTTGGCCCAATTGACGCTGCTGCCGGGCAATCTGCTCTTGCTCGACGAGCCGACCAACCACCTCGACATTGATGCGCGCGAGGCGCTCGAAGCAGTGTTGAAAGAGTACACTGGCTCAATCCTGTTTGTCTCGCACGACCGCTACTTCATCGACACGCTGGCCGACAGGTTGTGGATCGTTGAGCAAGGCCGGATCAAGCAGTTTGCCGGCAACTACAGCGATTATATGGCTGCGCAGAGCGCCGCGCCGCCTGCACCGGCGCCCAAAGCCGCCGAACCGAAAGCGGCGCCGGCCAAACCGGCCCGGCCCGACGACGCCGAGCGGGCCAAGCAGCGCCGGTTGGCTGCCTTGGAAGCTGAAGTGACCGCGCTGGAACAAGACCTTGCCCGCCTAAGCAGCGAACTCGACGCAGCTAGCCAAGCGCGGGACGTGTCCCGGCTGACGGCGCTGGGAGCGCAGTACGCCGAACTGGAGCGGTTGCTGGCCGAAAAATACGCCCAATGGGAGCAACTGGCGGCGTGAGCGGGCATGGTGAACTGCTCAGAGAGGCTATGATCTACCACGACTACGCTCCGATCTACCATGCCGCCGGCCAAGCGGCATTTGGCACAGCGCTGGCGCAGATCATCCTTGCCCAACTGCCGGCGCCGCCGCAGCGCGCGCTTGATCTCGCCTGTGGCACTGGCGCGGCGGCGTTAGTGCTAGCGGCTGCCGGCGCGACGGTTGTGGGAGTTGACGGCTCGCCGGCGATGCTGGCCATTGCCCGCGAACAAGCCCGCCAGCGCGGCTTGGCGATCGAATGGATCGAAGCCGACATCCGTGCCCTGCCGGATGCCCCGCAGTTGCCACCAGCGAGCTTCGACCTCTGCACCTGCCTCTTTGATAGCCTTAACCATCTTACCGATGATGATGATTTGGCCAAGGTCTGCCGGGCAGTAGGCCGCTTGCTGCGTCCCGGCGGGCAATTCATCTTCGATCTCAACACCCTCGCCGGCTTCCGCACGTGGCACGAATACGATCAAGTGCTCTTCGACGGGCCTAATCTGCTTGTGGTCAACCGGCTCCACTTTGACCACGAGCAACAGCACGCGTATGGCCGCTTCGTCTGGTTCCAGCGTCGCGGCGAGCGGTGGTGGCGCGGCGAAGAGACCCACTGCGAACGGCCATGGCACGCTGATGAGATTGCCGCAGCGCTAGCGAGCGGCGGCTTGCGGTTGGCAGCGCGCCTCACCCCAGACTGGACGCCGGCAGCGGACGATGCGCCGCGGGTAGTGTATGTGGCGGAGCGTGATCGATGACGCTTGGCGATGCCGAGCGAATCATGCTTGGCAACCGCATCCGTATCGAGAGCAAGCACAGCGAGGAGCAAAACAAGTTGTTATCACTGCAACCATCGACGCCAAACACGATATCTGATATAATATATGTCAATTATTATGATTGTAACTTTGCGCTCGAAGGCTTGCTGCGTGATCAAACGCGAACGCTCACGACTACTGGGATCGGGGCAAATTGTCTTTGATAGAGCAAATGAGCCACGGCGCACGACCTGCTCGTTCAGGTACACCCGCTCATACCACCGACTCACGCCCACATCCGGCGCAAACTGTTATACCCAAAGGCCACTGCTGATCGTCTGAGAGTTCATCGCGTTCACTGCCATCACAAAGGAGAAAGCAGTGCCAAACCCTTCAAACCGCTTACCCTCCTTGTATTATGCGATCCGTGAGATCGTAGCGCCAGACGTCGAGCCATTCATGGCTACGAAAACCACGCTGGTCGACTTGAGCCACACCTTAGAAGATTGCATTCTGCGCAACAAGTTGCCGAGCGTTATCTTCACCGGCTTTCAAGAGAGCAGTCACTGGCGGGCAGAAACGCAACGCTACCTCCAATTAGAGAATATTGCCAGTGCGATTTGCATTTTTGCCGGCGGCACACCGCCAGTGCCCGAAGAGCGCCACATCGCGGTGACATTAGAGCCAAGCGATCCGCTGCGTCAAGAATGGTTCCTGCTGGTGCTGACTGAATGGTTTTGCGCGTTACTGTGCGGGCTTGACAATCAACTGCCGGTCACGGAAGAAGGCGACCGCAGCTTTGAAACGCTGCTCACCTTTCAGCCGGAAGTGATTGAGAAAGCGCTCGACTTTCTGATCCCGGCAGTCCATCGTTACCGGCCAGATCGCGCGACAGAGCTAGAACGAGCGCACCAGCGCTTCCCGCCCCGCGCGCCAACCGGGCCATTCTTTACCAAAATCGTGATCGAAATCGTAAGCCACATGCAACGGCGCAACGATCGGCAACGCCAACTGCTGCGCGAACTCCAAACGCTGTACGAACAGCAACAAACGCTCGAAGACACCATCGCGCAACTCGCCGCGCCGGTCGTACCTCTGTTTGAGGGGGTGCTACTCTTGCCGCTCATCGGCAATATCGACTCACGGCGCGCGCAGCAAGTGATGGAACACCTGCTCACCAGCATTGCCGAACGGGCGGCAGATGTGGTGATTATCGACATTACCGGCGTGCCGCTAGTTGATTCGGCGGTAGCCAATTATCTTTTGCAAACGATCCGCGCCGCCCGGCTCTTAGGGACGCAAGTGATCGTCACCGGCATCAGGGCCGCGATTGCGCAAACCATGATCAACCTTGGGATTGACCTTGGCAGCATCATGACCCGGAATACGTTGCGCGAAGGGATTGCAGCGGCGCTGGCGGTGGTGGGGTCTGAGATACGGCCCAAGACAAGTATTTAAGAATATGCGGCAGGGAAACTGCCGCACGCCATAACTGATCACTCGTACTCGCGGTTATACCACTGCGACGCGATAGACACATCTAAAGGCGGCAGTTGACCTGTCGTAATCCACAATCCATCACGAGCCATACAGCGGGTGCGTCTCTAGAACCAACAATAATGTGCGGCAGAAGGACTGCCGCACTCCATGACAGAATCACTCGCCGTAGAGTTGGAGCAACTCGCGCCACTCGCCGGTCAACTCTTCGCGGCGGGCAGCGTAGTAGATGTGAGTGCCCCCCTGTTCGTCAACATAGACCAGATCGACTTGCGAGCGCATCGGGCGGAGGTAGCCGATATTGCCCCACCAGCGCACCTTTTCGTGATCGAGCGGCATGTCTTGGTGGAACATGCGCGCCGCATACTCGCGCACCGTGCCGGGTTCGATATCTTGCAAGCGCCATGGCGCGCTGCTCACATCACCAGTGCGCAAATTGCGGAAGACGTACAGCCACTCACCCTCTTCATTGCGAGTGGCGCTCACGACCTCGATGCCGGTGCGAGGACGAGCGACCCGGATTAGCGCCAGCCATGCGTCAGAGAGCTTCTCGCGGGGCACGTTGTTATACTCTTGCACCACGCCAGTCTCTTTATCCTTCATGACCAGATCGAAGCGCGGCTGGCCCTCGTTATCAACCGAAATCCGCACCAAACCGCCTCTGCCGCGCCAGCGGACGCGGCGTTCACCCCACGTCTCGATTTCAGACGGCGGCGGCGACGTTTCTACCGTCTCTTCCTGATCGAAATCGGCGGTATCGGTCTCAACGCGGGTACCGGCCTCGTTGAGCAAGCTCATCCACGCTTCACCTAAGCCCCAATCGCTCACCCCGTAGAAGATATGGTCGATCACGCCATTCTGGTCGCGATGCACCAGATCGTACTTCACGCGCGAACCTTGCCGGTAGGCGCGCCAAAGGCCAAGCCGGCCCCGCCAGCGCACTTGGCTTTGCAGATCGATCCGGCCTTCGCGCAAATCCTCGTGGCGACCAATCGCATAGGCCCACAACCCCTGCGCGCGGTCGCGAGTCACGCCGGCAGTCGTGCGGAGATCGCGCACCTCGTAGACCCACGTCCCGCTGCGGCGCTGGCTGGCGACAATCTCGACGCCAGAGCGAGGCAGTTCAAGCGTCTCGCCATTATCGAGCGGCGACGGCTCGCCGGC
>NZ_DAOTWH010000184.1:0-8161 GCF_034435895.1 Chloroflexus sp. | reverse complement strand
GGAGATTGCGGCTCGCAATGACAACAGGGGAGCGGCACTTCCCTAAAAATCCTCCTGCGCCCTCTGCGTCCTTTGCGGCTTTGCGTTAAGAGTCTCTGCGCCTTGGCTTGCTTTGCGGCTTGGCGTTGACTTCCTCACCCCCCGGCCCCTCTCCCACCTGACAGCGGGAGAGGGGGAGCCGCGTGCTCAGCGTCTGACGCATAGCAGGAGCAGAAGACAACAGCGCCCCTCGCCCACGCCAGTGAGAGGGGGGGTGGGGGTGAGAGCCACCATCCTGCGCTGCGGGTTTCGTCACTGGATCCCGGCCTCTCAACCAATGTCATTGCGAGCGGAGGGGCAGCACAACGCGCTGTCCCGCAGCAAAGCAATCCCTCGCGAGCGCGAACGGAAATCCGCTCAAGCATCGTTCCCGCTCTCGTGGGAGATTGCTTTGGTCGGGCGGTACCCAGCCGCGCTGGGAACCGCCACTCCCTCGCAATGACAATCGGCAAACGGGTTTTGTAACCCTAGTCTAGCCATTCAGAGTCGGGATCCGAGTCACATGTTCCGCCCGTCCTTGTACCTCTCCCCTTCCCAACCCTCTGCGACCTTTCGCGCCCTTCGCATCTTTGCGTGTAACGTCGCTGCACCCCCACTTGCCGGCTTTGGAGTGCGACAGTTTGACTGCCACACTCCATATCTGTCCGTCCCTCAAGCCCGCTGGGGGAGGGCTAAGGGTGGGGGGCGTATCTCCCCTCACCCCCCCGGCTCCCTCTCCCTTCATTAGGGGGGAGAGGGGGAGCCGCGCAATGGGCGGGCGAGGCAGCGGGAGCGGAACATAGCAGCGCCCCGCTCCCGCAGGCGCGAGAGAGGGGTTGGGGGTGAGGGCCACCCCTCCCTCAGTGGGGGAGGGGCAAGGGGTGGGGGCAACGAGATGAATAGCCACCAAAACACGCAAAAGGCCCAAAAAATAAAAAACCTTTGCGACTTCGCGCCTTTGCGTTTGAATCCTTTGCGCCCTCTGCGGAGCCGGACAGCCGTCCGGCTCCACAGTTATTCCGGCAGCACGTGCAGATACCCTTCATCGATCAGGCGCTTGAAATAGGCGACGACACTCAGCGCCATGCCGCGATCGCGCAGCAAGACGCCGATTTCGATGTTGCGTTCGCCGGCGGCGGCGGTGAGGTTGGCCGAGGTGATAAAGAGTCGTTCATCGTCAACGACGACGGCTTTGGCGTGGAGAACGGCGCGCTCGCTGGCATTGAGACTGAGCGAGCGGGGGTCGTAGTAGACGCGCGGGCGGCGGTTTCCCGGCCATGCTTTGCGCCAGAAGTCAACGGCGAAGGCGCGCACCAGTACGTCGCTGGCGGTGGTGTCTCCCCACCGGCACTGGATGTTCAAGAGCAGAGTGACGGTTAACTGGGGTTGCTGTTCCATGCGCTGGGCGAGGGTGGCAAAGACGTTTGGCCCGTCGTAGTAGACGAAGCTGCTGAGCCAGACGCTGCGTTCGGCGTTGCCGAGCAGTTCGTTGTACACGCTGTTGGTGTCGCGGGTGTAGATTCCCGGCACTTGCAGGCCAGACAGCACGAGGTCGGGTTTGCGCTGGCGAGCGGTGACGCGCTCGATGGCGCGGAGGGCAGCAGCAGCGGCGCGTGCGCTCATGCCGAGGTCGTGCAGTTCGTGGAGGGCGGCAGCAAGCGCGGCGGCGTTGTCGATGCGGCCAAGGACGGCGCGCAATTCGATTTCGCCGCTGGTGAGGTCGAGCCGGCCGTGTTCGAGCGCGGCGATGAGTCTGGCTCGTTTGTCAGCGGGTAGGTCGAGCAGGATGTCGTTCATAGGCTTGGTCAGTCATGAGACACGCGGAATAGCCACAAAGAGACACAAAAATGTTCTTTTTTGTGTCTTTTGGGTCGTTTTGTGGCTATTCCGTCGGTAGCTGTCCCTTTGCATCTTGTGGAATAGCAACAAAGAGACACAAAATCTTCTATTTTTGTATCTTTTGTATAGCCCCCACTCCCAAACCCTCCCTCGCTGGGGGAGGGGTGGTAGGAATAGCCACAAAGAGATACAAAAACCGCAAAATCTTCTCTTTTTGTGTCTGTTCGTGGCTATTCCTTTCGTGACTATTACCGCCTACTCTACCGCAAAAAATGCGGCTTCTTCCAATCCGACGACCGGCACCACCAGCGCCCGGTCGAGGTAATCGTTGCGCATTTCGCACGATGATTCGCCCACCAAGGCGCAGCCGTGGCACGCGGCGCCGAGCAGCCACCGCTCTTCTAAGGCATAGATGGGGGAATGCTGGGCGCAGATTGGGTCGTTCGAGCAGAACATACCGGTGCGCAGGGCGTAATCGAGGTGCTCTTCGAGTGAGCGAGCTTGCTGCACGAGACCACCCAGCGTGCCGCTGGCGTCGGGACTGCCGGTGTAGAGCAGGATGCCGTAACGTTGATTAGCGAGATCGGCGTAAATCCGTTCGCGGATGTCGCTCATCGGGTAGCCGCAGCGCAGCGCGAGCGATTGGATGAGCAGGTGCGAGAGGGTGTGCAGTAAGATGTACGGGCCGCCGGGGAAGGGCCGTTTGCTGCGGCGACGCTCTTGCCATTTGGTATGGCCGCTGGCGAGCTCTTCCAAGCGGCGCTGCACGGCGGGCCGTTCGAGCCAGCGTATGACGGCGGCGCTGTCGAGCTGGATAAAGATGCCTTCACCGCGATTTTCGACTGCCGGGAACCACTTCGGCTCGCGCGCTAATTGCGCCCGCTCAACTTCTTGTTCGTATTCGCCGTTGATGTCGGGCATGAAGGCCTCGAAGCGGGTGAAACCGATCAGCGCCAGCACTTCGCGCAAGCGGTGCAATTGGTAGACCGCGGCGACGCCGTCGCTGAGTTTGCTCTTGCGCCAGACCCGATCGGGCAAACGGCGAACGTGAAAGTCTTCGTTGATCGGCACGTCGTCGTCGTAGCCTTCTGGCGCGGCAAGGATGGCATCGAGTTCGACCAGTTTGGGCGATTTTTCCGGCGAGCTGACGCTGCTCTGTTTGCGTTGGATGGCGGCGAAGATATCTTGGTCGGTAAATGGCGCCAGCTTTTGGGCAACATCTGCCTTGCGTTTGATAAGGCGCAAATCACCGATTTCTTCGACGATGTAGAGTTCATTCCACAATTCCGCGACTACCGCGTCAATCCCTAGGTCGGGTTCGGGGATCGAGAGCACCACCAGCACTTGCGGAAAGTAGGCGTTCGAGGCGGTACGGATGAGGAGGCGCAGCGGTTCGCTGCACTCTTCGTGGCTGTCGAGGCCGAGCCATGGCCGCCTCCCGCTGCACCAACCGAGCGGGTGCGCTGAGCGGTTCATCGCTTCAATCATCGAACGTTCGGCGCCGCATTCGCAGCGCACTTTGAGATCGCTGAGATCGCCGCTCGTACCGTGTTCGTCGAGCCAGAGTTGCTGCCGGCAGTCGGTTTTGCCGCGATGAACAAAGGTTCGCCAGTCGATGTTATCGACGTGGCCCCGACTACACGCAGCAATGAAGCGGGTGGCGACGACTGGCAATCCATCGAACCGGCTGCGCTTATCGAGCGCCTTCAGTGGCACGAGTCGCCGCGAGCGAATGCGTCCGCCGCTGTGGTCTTTCTCTTGGACGACGAACCATTCCGGGAAGCGGTAGACGCCAACGCCGAGCGGTTTGCCTCCCAGCGCGTCATCGGCTGCCGGCGGCGCGTAGAGGCGCGGGTTGCTGATGCCAGTGATGTGTTGGATGATGCGCGTGAGGCGCGGTTCTTCGATCTCTTCGAGGGCGCTCGTCGGCGGCCATGCGTCAAGGCCGCCGATGATGGCGGCGTGGCGCGGCAGGTCGAAGAGCGCCCCCGGCCCGTAGGTGGTGAGCAATTGTCCGCGCCGTAGTTGTCCGTGGGCTTTGGTTGTCATAGGCTTTTTTGTGGTTGGTTGGTGATAGTGGTTGAACTGTTCCCCCACCCCGTGCCCCTCCCCCGCTAGGGGAGGGGTGGTAGGAATAGCCACAAAGCGACCCAAAAAACACTAGAAAACACCTTATTTTGTGTTGTTTATATCTTTTCGTGGCTATTACCCCTCTGCGTCCTCGGCGCTCTCCGCGGTAAACGCCTACCCCCCATACCTCCTCACTCCGCAACCGGTTGTTCGTTAAGGTCGCGTAGATAGAGGTGTACCTCCGGTTCGACATCGCGTAACGATCGCCCGACCTGAAACTTGCACTGCTCGGCGAAGTCGAAGTCTTTGGCGAGCGGATAGCGCAAGAGCGGTTTGGCGGTGCGGCTGTCTTCAAACGGTTGGTACTGCACTGCAACGCCTTGGCTGGTGTACCCCTCAACGATCCGCTCCCACGCATCGAGCAGGTCACCGATCCGTTGCTGCACCGAGAGCAACCGCTCGTCGAGATCGTCGTGGTCGAGGTCTTGCTGGCGCAAGCGGGCATGGAAGATCTCGACCAGTCGTTGTTCGAGGCGCTGGCGTATTTGCTTGATCTGGGCAACGCCACTGGGCGGGGTCAGCGCCGGTTCAAGGTGGCGGGCCAACGCGAGCAGCGCCCCGGCGAAGCCGCGGTCAAGGGCGCGAGCGGCGAAGGGAGTGACGCTGCCGGCTTCGACCGCGCGGTAGAAGGTTTCGTGGTAGTGGCGGAACCGTTCGTAGTGCGAGCGGTCGCGGGGCCGGTGGATGTTGAGCAGGGTGACGACGAGGCCCGGTCGATTCTCGTCGCGCCCGACCCGGCTGGTGGCCTGAATGTATTCGGCGGTGAGCATCGGTTGGCCGATGACGACCATTAACCCTAGCCGCGGAATGTCGAGGCCGACTGAGATCATGTTGGTGGCGAGCGCGCAGTCGATGCGCCCGTCAGGTTGGGCGAAGGAGAGGCTGAGCTTGCGGCGCGCTTCGGCGACTTGGGCCGTGCTCACCCGCGAGGTGAGTTCGAGCACTTCACTGAAGCGTTCGCGGTTGGCGAACAGGCCGCGCGTTTCGCCGACCCGCTTGCGCTCGCCGTAGCCTTTGATCGTGCTCTGCACCTCTTCTTCCAAAATGCGCCGCGTGCCGCCGAGTTCGCGCAGGTTGTTGAAGTAGCCGAGCACGGTCATGTACGGATCGGCAGGGTTGAGCGGGTTGCGATCTCCGCCTGCGTCGAGATAGGCCTGTTGCGCCGCTCCCATCAGCGCCAGCCACGCTTTGCGCATCATCACTTTGGGGCTACGCCCTTGCGCAGCGACGCCGATGTATTGGCGGGCTGGCGCAATGTTGGCTGGAACGGTGCGGGCAAAGAACGAGTCACGCCGGTCAGGGCCGGGAGGCGGGAAGATGTCGGTCAGCGGGCGGCCAAATAGGGCTTGGATCTGGTCTTGGGCCCGGCGGACGGTGGCGGTGGAGGCGATGATCTTTGGCCCAACCGGTTTGCCGTTGACTTCGCGGGTGCAGAGCGCGTCAATGGCGGTTTCGTAGAGGCCGGCGAGCGTGCCGAGCGGGCCGGAAATGAGGTGCAGTTCGTCTTAGATGATCAGGTCGGGCGGCGCGAGCGGTTGGCTGAGCCGTTTGCCGCGCCCTAGCTCCGCCGGGCCGTAGAAGCCGTCGTGATCGTAACGGTTGGCGCCGCCGAGCAAGACGCCGCTTGGCCCGACCCACGGTAACGCGGCGAATTTATCAACGGTGGCGACTAGAAAGGCCGGCAAGCGCCGGTAGATCATTTCGTCGATGGCGACGATGGGGAGCGCATTGTCGCCGCTGAAGTCGCAGGCAAAGTTTGGGCAGACGACGCGCAGTGCGCTCGGATTGTCAGCGTTGGGCCAGAGGGTGAACGATTGCGGCGTGAAGCGCGTGCCGCACTATGGGCAGCTCTCAAGCGGGATGGGCGGTGGATTCCCACGTGAATCGCTCTTGTACCGATTGAGCAGCGACCGCGCCGTGTCGTCGCGTTTGTCGCCCTTTTTGCCGAGGTAGTTTGGAGTCGCTCCTTTCCCCACCCACAGCCCGATCTCGAAGGGCCACTGGCCGTACTGTTCCGACGCTTGTTGCCGTTCGAGTTCGAGGGCGCAGATTATGCCGGTAGCGCGGGAGAGCTGGTCGAGGGTGAGCAGGCGCAGGGTGTAGCGCATGATGACGCTGACGCCAGCCCCGGCTAAGCCGTCGTCGCCGCGGTAGCGGAGGCGGCGGAGCACCAGCGTGAAGGCGGCGAGGCCGAGGTAGGCTTCGGTTTTACCGCCGCCGGTGGGGAAGAAGAGCAGATCAACCACGTTGCGGTCGGGATGGGTGGGATCGGCAATCCCCGGCAGGTTGAGCAAAATAAAGGCGAGTTGGAAAGGTCGCCAGCGTGGGGAGGCAATGTTGTTGCGCTGGCGGAGGGCGCGGGCAACGGCGCGATTGGCGACACGAAAGGCGTCGAGCGCCGATGGTGATTGGGCCAAGAGATCGATGCCGCTCGCAATCCGTTCGGCGGCTTTGCAGGCTTGCCGCACTAAGACACGCGCCGTCTCGCCACGTTTGCCAGCAAGAGAGGCGCTGCGCTGTTCCTGTTCATCCAGCCATGCATGGTACGCCGTCACCAACGGGCGCAGGGCCTGCTCGGCAGCCGCGCCATCGGCCAACGCGCCGAGCGCGTCCATGCCCAGTTCTACATCCGGTACCGGCGCCGTCACCGTCTTCTCGACCGCGGCTTGCGGCAGCCATGCCGTGCGCACGACGGTGCATGCGCCATCAACCAGATCCCAATCAGCCGCCACCGCGTGACCAACGGCGTATTCCGGCACGTTGGCGTAGTGCAGGTCGGCCACCAGCTCATCCCACTCGGCGGCACGCAGACCGCTCAGATTGGGGCGCGGCTCAAACGGGCGCGCGCTGCGCACTTCGATCTCGGCCTGAAACGCATACATCTCGTCAAACGGGTCATAATTAGGGGGACGGTTGTTGATCAGGTAGATTGTCACCGAGCGGATGCCGGCGGTCAGGGGTTGTTCCGGCCCCGGCAAGGCGATCGGGCGTTCGACGACCTGATACTGCAAGCCGCCGGAGTTGGGCACATCGCGGGCCGGCGTCCGCCCTCCCGTTAGCTTCACCGTGACCGTCTCGGCGCGCGGCTCGCGCTGCCATACCTGCGTCCCTTCCGCTTCCGGCGTAGTAACCAGCCGGTAATCTCCCCAGCGGAAGGTGACGGCCAGTTCGCGGGTGTCGGCGTCAACCAGAAAGGTGAGGCCGATGGACGAAGGAAAGTTGCCTTTCCGCGCCGCCGGACGGTCATCGTTGGCTTCCGGCTCGACCCTGCTCGCAGCGGCAGTCACGGCGAAGTCATCGTCTTCGTCGGGATCGGCGGCCCGTTCGGCGGGCGTGCCCGACGGGATGAGGAAGCC
The DNA here is from genome assembly GCF_034435895.1 of Chloroflexus sp. Classification (GTDB taxonomy): domain Bacteria; phylum Chloroflexota; class Chloroflexia; order Chloroflexales; family Chloroflexaceae; genus Chloroflexus. Next base: position 818 of record NZ_DAOTWH010000184.1, on the reverse strand, counting down.
AGTGAGGTACCACATTGAGGGCCGGATATCGGCGGGCAACTGTTCGCGTTCGAGCGGGTGACCCGCCGGCGGCCCGACGAGGTCGAGTTGTAAGGCGGTGATGAGCCGTTCGCGTACGTCGAGTGAGGTGAGCGTGTTTGTCATGCCTGTCTGATGTTTTGGGGGAATAGCCACAAAGAAACACAAGAGACACCAAATATAGTTGCGCAGAGTGCATCACTTGCTAGCGATTCCTCCTATCTCGGTGCCCAGATATACTTTTTAATCTCAAACTTTGCCGTACCAAAATTGATCAACAACCCATGCTCGATCCGGGTTGACTTCAAATACCCCAAAAGCTGCGATACACGCTCTGAAGTTAGCGCGCGTACTACCTTCAACTCGACGAGCAACCGTCCCGCAACAAACAGATCGGCAAAATACTCGCCTAGAATTGTACCATCCTCGTCAAACACTGCGATTTGATATTACGATTTAACATCTAAACCTAATTTCGTCAAGCGATGTACCAAGGCATTATCATCCACCTTTTCCAGATGGCCGGGGCCGTGGTATCGGTGAATAGCATACGCCGTTTCGCGCACGATGTCGCAAAGTTGGTTGATGGTCTGCGCTGTCACGGTCCTTCTCCTGTGATAAAAGTAACGATTTTGGAAATAGCCACGAAGAGACGCAAAATACGCCAAATCTTTTTGTGTCTTCTGTGTCTTTTTGTGGCTATTCCCCCTTCGCCCGCTGGGCATTGAGCTCCAATAGGCGGGCGAGGATTTCATCGCGCACCTCGTCGGGCCAGCGGTAGCGGTACGGCTTCTTGCGCC
>NZ_DAOTWH010000183.1:0-2049 GCF_034435895.1 Chloroflexus sp. | reverse complement strand
CCGCTCAGCGCGCCGCGCGGCCCGCTGCGCCAGCAATGGGAACGGCGCTTGGCCGGCGTGGTCGCTTGCTTCGAGCCAGACCTGATCGTGCTGGCCGGCTTTATGCGCGTACTCTCGGCAGTGTTTCTCGATCAGTTTCCCAACCGGGTCATCAACCAGCACCCGGCGCTTTTGCCCGCCGATGGCGGCGATACTGTCACCACCAGCAGCGGGATTGTCATTCCGGCCCTGCGCGGTGCGCACGTGGTAGCCGACGCCATTCGCCTTGGTCTGCCGGTCACCGGTTGTACGATCCACCGGGTGACGCCGCGGGTTGATGATGGCCCGATTTTGGCCAGCGCCGAAGTGCCGGTGATGCCCGGCGACACGGTTGAATCGTTGCACGAACGGATCAAGGCGGTGGAGCGGCGGTTAATCGTGGCCACCGTCAACCGGTTATTGGGGCAATAAACCGGTGATTGGGTACGGCAGTTCGTAGAGCCGCACGGCTGTGCGGCTTCCCGTCATTCCCGCCGCAACAACGCCAACGTCAATATGATCCCGCCGGTGACCACCCCACCCACGCCGAAAAACAACAACGTCCACGGCAACCAGCCGTACCATTCAAAGGCCCGCATCGCCACCACCAGCACCGCTACGCCGAGAATAAACGCTGATACGACTAGCGCCAGCGCCACACGGTTCGCCGCGCCGATCAGCGCACCAGCTACCCGCCGCAACTCCACTTCACGGGTTTGCAGGTGCAACTCGCCTTCGTTGAGGCGTTGCAGGCTCTGACTAATCTGTTCGGGAATCTCAAACGCCAGCTCAACCAACTCACGCCCGCCGGCCAACGCTTGCGCACCCAACGCTACCGGCGTGATCTGCTCGCGCAAGGCGCGCTGGATGTACGGACGAGCCGCGGCAAAGACATCAAGCGTGGGATCGAGCTGCATCCCCAGCCCTTCCATCATCACGATCGTCTTGAGCAGCGTGGCCAGCGGGCCAGGAATAATCAGCCGGTGCCGGCGCAACAGCGCCGTTAAGCCATCAAAGGTCTCGCGGGCCGAAATTTGGCCTAACGGGCGATCGACGAACCCATCGACGAACCGTTCGAGATCGCGGCGCAACGCCGCCGTCGCGGCCCGGCGCGGAATTACGCCGAGCCGTTCGAGCGCGCGCAGCAAGCTTTGGCTGTCGTGGTTGATCAGCGCCCCCATCATCAAAAGCAACCCTTGCATCGTAGCGTGATCGAGCACGCCGACCTGCCCAAAATCGACCACGCCCAACACCTTGCCATCAATGACGAAGAAATTACCCGGATGCGGATCGCTGTGGAAAAAGCCATGCCCGAAAATCTCTTCGAGCGTAATCTCGACACTCATACAGGCCAGCCGGGGCAAATCAACCTCAGCCGCGCGCAACGCCGCCATATCGTTCAGCTTGATGCCGGTTATCCGCTCGATGGTGAGGACGCGAGTATCGGTATATTCCCAGTAGACGCGCGGGATGTAGATGTGCGGATTGCCGCAAAACATCTGGCGAAAGCGATCGGCGTTGCGTCCCTCGCGCACATAATCAAGTTCGGCGCGGAGCGTGGCGCTAAACTCCCAAACAATCTCGCTCAGGTTATATTGGGCAGCCAAGGCCAGCCGTTCTTGGGCCAACGCCGCGAGATCGGCCAAAATCGCTAAATCGGTTTGAATGCGATTAGCAATATCGGGCCGCTGCACCTTCACCACCACCGGCGTGCCATCAAACAAGACCGCCGCATGCACTTGCCCCAACGACGCCGCCGCGAACGGCTCGCGCTCAAAGGAAGCGAACAAGCGGTCGATCGGCTGACCAAACGTGGTTTCGATCAACGCCACCGCCTGCGCGCCGGGGAATGGCGGCACTGTATCTTGCAGCTTGCTCAGTTCGGCTACCATATCGGCTGGCAGCAAGTCAGGGCGCGTGCTGAGCGCTTGGCCCAGTTTGACAAAGGCCGGGCCTAGCGCAACCAACGCCTCGCGCAACCGCTCGGCGCTGCCCAATGGCGGCGGGGCCGGCGCGCGCAGAATGGCGCGG
>NZ_DAOTWH010000182.1:0-10379 GCF_034435895.1 Chloroflexus sp. | reverse complement strand
GCCGCCGCCGGCGCCGAGCACGGCTTGGCGCTGCGCCCAACACGCCAGCCGGCGCCAACGGCAACCCGGCTGGCGTAACAACCTCAACCGTAATCGGCGATGCCGTCATCACCACCAGCCGCGGGGTTGGCGGCGCCGGTGAAGCTGCCGGCGCTGCGCCCAATACACCGGGGCTCATCCCCAACTCACTCAACACAAGCGCCAGCGCTTGCGGGCTATCGGGCAATGCGCCGTGGCTCACCGTCAGCGGTGGCAGATTGTTGGCCTGCGGCACCGTCGCCATCCGCTGTAACACTGTACCATCTCCCTGCACATCGTAATGGCGGCTGAGCGGTACGCCATCGGGGTAGCGCAACGAGTGATCGGCTGGCGGTGGGCCGACAAGTATAGTGCTCAGCGTGTTAAACCCCACCCCGGTGATCGTCGTCACCGCGACTCGCTGCGTCAGGGTTGCCACTGCTTGAGCTTGATTGGCCATTTCACCCCACAGATTGCGGCTTGCCATACTCGTAATGGGTTTGATCTGCGGTGGATTGCCGCTGAGCAGGTAGTCTTCGATGGGTAATAGGTCACGCACACCGGGCACTTGGGTCTGGATGGTCTTCACCTTGTCAAGTTCAGTTTGGATCGGGTGAATGTGGCGCAAATACCACAAATAGACGGCAAACACGGTGCGCAGCGTCTCGTCGGCATGCGGTTCGGCGCCAGCCCACGCCGTGTAGGCTTCGGCTGAACCGCGGTGCGGCGTGCCCAGCGTGATCAGGCGCGCCACATCGTTACGGCTCAGGTATTCAGGCGATTGGATGTAACTGCGCGCTACCAAGCCACCCATACTATGGCCGATCAAAACAACCTTGTTAGCATTGGCCGCCTTTTTGGCCCGATCGATCCAGCCGGTTAGATAGCGCCGCGCGCTCTCTTCGACCGGCTTGCGCCAATCGTAGAAGGCGACAAAGAGATCACGGTTACGGCGATAGCCGGCCTGCGTGAAGGTTTGCAGCAACGTTTTGCCATAATGGAAGAACGGCGGAAAATTCCAACCGTTCAAGGTAGGGCCACGCCAGTCGAGCAACACCGGCAGGTTGAACGAACCGGTAAAGCCGGGGATAAAGATCACGGGCAGGCGTGACATAACAGTTCCTTCCATGTGGAATTGACCCAGCGGCGCACAGCACACCGAATTGAACGGCTCGACCGAGCGTTTTGAGGTGTTACAGCCAGTATACGCGGGCCATCCGGCAAATGCAATATGATGGCTGGGTTCACTCTCGCGGGCGAGCCGCTCGTGCTCCACGCCGGCCCACCGTATATCTACGGACTGCGGCAGTTCCACTGCCGCATGCGCTCCCGAACTCACCGGGGCGCGGCCCGCCTTGTATCTAGAGAGCACTCGCCAACACGCTGCCCACCTACCTGCCCACATTCACTTTCGGGGAAGAAATACGTTGGTGCGGCAGTCATACTGCCGCACTCCAGAGAGCGCCCCACCAGTGCGCACGCCGCCGGCCCGCAGCACACCTCAGGTTGGAGTGCAGCAGTGTTACTGCCGCATCCCCTCCGTACACCATTGATGGGCGAACAGAACATTTGATAGCACACAACAGTTTATGGCTGTGTGATGCCTCAACGCTTAACGCTCCACTCCCCTCTCCCGCGTCAGTGGGAGAAGGGCTGGGGGTGAGGGCACATCAGCCCGCGCAGCGGGCTTCGTAACCCTAGCCCGACCCTTTAGGGTCGGGTACCGGATCAGAGGTTCTGTCCACCCTTGAATGCCAGCGAGAGAAGGGCTGGGGGTGAGGGCACATCAGCGAATCCCAACGCCATCAACCACATCTACGCTGATCCGTTCTGTCCGCCCTTGAACCGCACACCACCAACGCACGGGACCCGCCACCTCGACACCCCTCGCGGACGCGCCGCCCGCGCTCCCCTAGCACGTACATCGCTCACCCTCGGCATCCTCACATGTATGGACTGCGGCAGTTTCACTGCCGCATCCCCTACCGAATTAGGATGCAGCCAACCTGCCTAAGCCAGCGCCATCTTCCGCTATAATGCCGGATATGAAGCAACTTGCCATCGTATTCATCGGGATCGTTCTGCTCGCCAGTTGCAGTCCGCTCCCTCCAAACCAAACCGATCAACTGCGCGAACCGTTCCGTAGCGCATGGCAAGCCGCCGGCGGATCGCGCATTGGGCCGCCGCTCGGCGAACCGCGCTGGGTAGACGGCGCGTTGGTGCAGTATTTCGCGACCCTACGGATTGTTGCGTTGGAAAACGGCGGCGCTGCCGCCGAACGGCTGCCCGCCGATTGGCGCGCGCAGACGCCGGCGCCGGTGATCGAGACGCCGCCAGCGCCCCAGCAAGCTTCGCTGGCGCTCGCTACTCCAACCCCAACGGTGCAGCCACTACAACCGGTGCCGATCACGCTGCGGATCCCCGCGTACAGCGGCCCAGTGACCGTGCAACTCTACGATGCTGCCGGGAGGCTCAGCGCTACAGGCACAGTAACCGTCACCGATGGCGCAGGGGAAATCACCTTGCCGGCAGGCGGCGCGCTCGGCCCGCAGTGGGCCGTGGCGCTGATCGATGGCCGGCTGGCCGGCGCGCAAAGCCAGATCGTCACCCTCGATGCCCAAACGGCGCTGATCAGCGGCCAAAGTGACATTGACTCGCTCTATCCGCGCATTCGCCGGCTCATGGCTGAAGCGCGGGTGAGTTATGAGCTGAATGGCCGCCTCATTAGCGGCTACCGCTCACCCGATAACCCGCTGCTCTGGTTACGCGATCATGTCTATCAGGGGCGCGGGTTTCGCTATTTCGAGCGCGATGTCACCAGTTTGCTCGACGCTTTCCGCGATGCCCAATTCCCCGATGGCAGCCTGCCCGATGTGATTGACTACCCCGAACGGTACGTGACCGCGTTCCGCAAAGAGGTTGAATCCGACCTTGAGTTTCTCTACATTCAAGGGGTGTACGAAGCGTGGCAGATGACCGGCGACGATGCGTGGCTGCGCAGTCATCTGCCGGCGCTGCGGCGCGCGGTCGAATACATTACCACCAACCCGTTGCGCTGGAACGCAGAGCGCGGTTTGGTGCGCCGGCCCTACACCATCGATATGTGGGATTTCGCCTACGGCCCAACTACCACGAGCCCCGACGGCAAACCCGCGCCGCGCCACTGGATCGAGCCCGACACGATTTGGGGGACGTTCCACGGCGATAATACCGGCTTAGCGGCGGCGTTGATGTTGCTGGCCCGTATCGAGCAACGAGTGGGCGAACCGGCGCGGGCCGAGCGCTATTTCCAACTCTCGGATGAGATCATGCAGCGGCTGAACGAGCTAGCATGGAATGGCCGCTTCTTCACCCATTTCGTCCCCGAAGACCCGTCCTTTACCCCAGCAGGAGTCGATTCCGCCGAGCAACTGAGCCTCTCGAATGCGTATGCGCTCAACCGTGGCGTGCTCTCGGCAGCGCAGGCGCAGGCGATTATCGGCAGCTACTATGAGCGGCGCGATTTTTCGCGGGCCTTTGCCGAATGGTACAGCATCGACCCGCCCTTCCCGCCGGGCAGTTTCGGCATGGCCGGCGGCAAAGGCGAGCATCCGGGCGAGTATGTCAATGGCGGGATTATGCCATTAGTCGGCGGCGAGTTGGCCCGCGGCGCGTTTACCTTTGGCTTCGAGCCGTATGGGCTTGATCACCTTCGCCGCTATGCCAATCTGCTGCGCCTGACCAATGCCTCATACCTGTGGTATTATCCCAATGGCCAGCCCGGCATCTCTGGCCCCGACACCATCCCCACCGATGGTTGGGGCGCGAGCGCAATGCTCGGCGCGCTGTTTGAAGGGCTGGCCGGCATTGTTGATACCGCCAGCCGTTACGACGATGCGATTATCAGCCCCCGCTGGCCGGCTGAACCTGCTATCATGCAGGTGTATGTCGTCGCTCGCTATCCCGCTTCTGATGGTTATGTCGCGTATTGCTGGCAACGCGAAGCGCAGGGCCTGCGCTTATACGTCACCGGCAGCGGTCGCACTGCCTACGTGCGATTCATGCTGCCTCCCGATGCCGGCTATGACGTAACGATGACGATTGCTGGCCAGCCGGTCACGCCGGTGATAGAAGAGGTTGGCCTGAGCCGCTATGCCGGCGTCGCGCTCGACCGGCTTAACGTCGAGGTAACGGTGACGTGGCGGTAGGCAGGCGCCAGCCGGTGAGTACGCGGTGGCGACCATAACATGCTTGCCGAGCTATGGAGTGCGGCAGTAAAACTGCCGCACTCCACAAGAAGCTTAGCAATCCCTTATGCGTGGATTGCTTCAGCTCAGACATCGGTGCCGCTGAAGCGGGAGATTGCTTCGGGCGCTGCGCGCCCTCGCAATGATAGACAGATGGTGGGCGAGCTGCGCGGGGATAATGCATGCTCTAGCATGCGTTCGCGTTCAAGGAGGTCAGTGGATGCCGCACACAGCCTTTCGCCCGGAAGAACACGGCTTTGCCTTCGTCAATGCATGGCCGCTCAATCCCGACCAGACGGCGGAATTGCGCCAGACGCTTAGCCGTTCGGCGCAAGCGGCGGCGCGTGACGCGCGCGCCTCGATCGGCGGGTTCGATATCAGCGGGATGGTGCAACGGGTGGCCGATATGTGGGCCGATGCCAATCTGCCGTCCCACTACGGTATGTGCGGCGGTATGGCCTTCGCCGCTGCCGACTATTTTCGCGCCGGCACACCATTGCCGCGTGGCAAGGATTGGAACGATCTGCCGCTCGATGACTCGCCTCGCTCGCGCGCGTTGCGCGACTATCTCTGGCAGCGGCAGGTCGAGAGTTTTGTCATCAATGCGCCGCAACTGTTGGTGTGGATGGTGATGCTGCATTTGCCGCTGCCGTTCGCCGGATCGCGCTGGCTGCTCGACCGCACCAAGGCCGAATGGCGCGCGCTGAAGACCAAGATTGACGCCGGCGAGCCGTGGCCGATTTGCTTGATCGGCAGCTCACGCTCGCCGTTTGATAATCATCAAGTGCTGGCGATTGGCTACGACGAAACTGGCCCCGCTACCGGCGTGATCAGCCTCTACGATATGAATAGCCCCGGTCGCGCGCAGACCATAACCCTCGATATGCGCGGGCGCGAGCTGATCGCGGTCGAGACCAGTCCGATCCCGGCTCGCGGCCAATTGCGCGGCTTCTTCGTCGAGCAATATACGCCTAAACCGCCGCCCAAGCTGCCGGCAGCGTAGGGGGCAAGGCAACTGGCCCGGCAAGGTAGGCCGGTTGCGCGCGTTGCGCCTTGGCTATGCTCGCTGCGTTCCGGGCAAGGTACGGTATACTAAAGGCCGGAATTGCATAAGGGAGTAGAACCATGGGCTACGCGCTCGAACGCTTCATCACTGAAATCAAAGAATCGATTGCTGCCACCGGCAAGGTGCCGGTCGAGCTGATCGAGATTACCACCCCTAAACCGAATATTCCCGCCGACCGCACCTTTGTCACGTTTAAGGCGGCCAAGGCGCTCGGCGTTGATCCGGCGAAATTCGCCGCCGAACTCGCTGCCGCCATTGCGCCACCCCCCGGCTCGCTGATCGGTGAGGTAACAGCCACCGGTGCGTTTCTCAATTTCTCGCTTCACCCGCAACGGCTGGCAGCGACTGTTTTGAACGAGATCGAGACCGCCGGTGAAGCGTATGGCACGGTGGCCGATGGCGCCGGTCGCACAGTGGTGATCGACTATTCCTCGCCCAACATCGCCAAGCGCATGCACGTTGGTCACATCCGCTCGACGATCATCGGGCAGGCGCTGGTGCATATCTTCCGCGCGCTTGGCTATCGCGTGATCGGCGATAACCATCTCGGCGATTGGGGGACGCAGTTTGGTATTATTTTGGCCGCTATGCAACGCTATGGCCGCCCCCAAAACGAGGGCGAAGCGGCGATGGCCGAACTTGAGGCGCTCTATGCCCGCTACAACGCCGAGATGAAAGACAATCCGGCGCTCGAAGACGAGGCTCGGCGCTGGTCGCTGGCGCTCGAACAGGGTGATCCAACTGCCCGCGAGCTCTGGCAGTGGTGCGTTGATCTCTCGCTGCGAGCAGCGCAACGCAACTACGACCGGCTCGGCATCCGCTTCGATTACGCCTACGGCGAAAGCTTCTACGAGGCAATGCTGCCCGGCGTGATCGAAGAGGCGCTCCGTTCCGAGGCGGCCTTCCGCGATGTCGATGGCGCGGTGGTGGCCGAACTCGACAAGCTGCCCAAGTTTATCATTCAGCGCAACGATGGCGGTACTGTCTACATGACCCGCGACATCGCCACGATCAAATTCCGCCTCCAAGAATTTAACCCGTCGCATATCATCTACGTGGTTGATGCCCGCCAAGAGCTGCACTTCCGCCAGCTCTTCGCAATCGTGCGGGCGATGGGCTATGCCCGCGATGTCGAATTGGTGCATGTGCCCTTCGGCGTCATTACCACCGCCGACGGCCAGCCCCTCTCGACCAAGAAGGGCAATATGGTCTACCTTGAAGCCCTGCTCGACGACGCGGTGGCGCGGGCGCGCGCCTTGGTCGATGCCAAGAGCGCCGATCTGCCGCCCGCAGAGCGGGCCGCTATCGCCGAGGCGGTGGGCATTGGCGCGGTGATTTACAATGACCTGTATCAAGACCCGCGCCGCAATATCACCCTCGATTGGGATCGCATGCTCTCGATCGAGGGCAACAGCGCGGCCTACCTGCAATACTCGCACGCGCGCTGCCGCTCGATCTTGCGCCGCGCCGCCGAAGAAGGGGCCACACTGGCCGATGCCGATCCTGCCTTGCTCACCCACCCCAGCGAGCAGCGCCTGATCCGCCATCTGGCCCGCTTGCACGAAGCGGTGCGCGAGGCCGGCGCGCGCTATGCGCCGTTCGTTATCGCCGACTGGTGCTACACTACTGCCCGCGAATTCGGCATCTTCTTCGAGCAATGTCCCGTTTTGCGCGCCGAAGCGCCAGCCCTGCGCGCCGCCCGGCTGCAATTGGTCGCGGCGACTGCCAATGCGCTGCGCAACGGCTTGGCGTTGCTCGGCATCAACGCACCGGAACGGATGTGACAGGAGAAATGGGCATGCTCGCTTTCACCACCATCCGCGCCGTCCTGTTCGATATGGATGGCGTGCTCTACCGGGGGCAAACGCCGCTGCCCGGCGTGGCCGATCTATGGCAATTTTTGACCAAACGCCATATCGCGTTCGCCTGCATCACCAACAACGCTTCGATGACGCCGCAGCAGTACGAGGCCAAGCTGGCGGCGATGGGCATTGCGCTGCCGGCTGAGCGCGTGATCACGTCGGCGCAGGCCACGGCCCGCTATCTGCGCGAGCAGTATCCAGCCGGCACGCGGGTGTTTGTGGTTGGTATGCAAGGCTTGCGCGAGGCGCTCTTCGCTGACGGCCACTTCGTCGAGGATGATCACGCGCCGGAGTTGGTCGTGCAAGGGGCCGATTTCACGCTCACCTACGAGCGGCTTAAGCGGGCAACCCTGCACATCCGGCGCGGCGCTCGCTTTATTTCCACCAACCCCGACCGCACCTTCCCCAGCGAAGAGGGGCTGATCCCCGGCGCTGGTGCGATCGCCGCCGCTCTCAGCGCCGCCACCGATATCGCGCCACTGGTGATTGGCAAACCGGCCCCCACAATGTTCCTGATCGGTGCAGCCATCCTCGGCGCAACCCCGGCCCAAACTCTCGTCGTCGGCGACCGGCTCGACACCGACATCGCCGGCGCCATCGCCGCCGGTATGCCGTCAGCGTTGGTCTTGACTGGCGTCAGCACGGCGGCTGAAGCGACCGCCGGCCCAATCCATCCTGACCTGATCGTCGCCGATTTGCCCGATCTCTTGACCCGCTGGCAAGCGGCGGAGAAGGATGGAGCGTAGCGCCGGACGGCTGTCTGGATCCACAAGCCGCAAAGCCAGCCAAGACGCAGAGGGTCAAACGCAAAGGCGCAAAGGACGCGGAGGACGCAAAGGGTTGCGTATGGGATCATCCTCCGCGTCCTCTGCGCCCTTGGCGGTAAACCATCCCCCCCTCCCCCAGCGGGGGAGGGGGCGGGGGTGGAGGCACATCCCCGACCCCTCGGTGGTAAACTATTCCCCCAAGCCCTTCAGGGCCAAACGTACGCCTGCCCACACCCACACCGCTCTGCGCTATCATACGGGTGTGGGTGGGGTATACCGGTACCCCGCCTCCTAGCCCGCGCAGCGGGCAGCGCACGCATCGCCCGGCGCCGAAAGACCGGGCGGAAACCCGTCCAACCGGGACGGACGCAAGCACACGAGCACAGCTATGATCCAACCCGCTATCGTTAGCTACGACCGCGCACAAGTGATCGACATCGTCCGCACCCAGTCACCTGAAGCGATCCGCGCTCGTTTGCGCGCCGGCGACTTTGATCAGGTGCTTGACCCCGACGGCCATGCCCTGCTTGACGAGCTACTGACGGCATGGATCCAGCGCGCGGTTGGCCCCTTGACTCTCCGTGATGCAATGCTGATCGATCCCTACCGGGGCCGGCAGGTATACGGCATTCTGTGTTCAATGACCGTGCGCCAACGGGTTGAAGTGCCGGCGGATCTGGCGATCCATCTTCCCGGTGCGCCGACCGATCTGGCCGAACTACCGCCGCCATTAGCCGGCCTGCCCGAATTGGCAGCCTTGGCGTCCCAAGCGGCCCAAACTGGCCTCACCCTCGCGTGGCAGGCCCAACGCTACGACTTTGCCCCACCCCCTAACTTGCTTGAACTGACTCCACCGCCGCCGGTGCCGTATCGTAACGAACTCGTCTTCGAGCAACCCACCGGCTTGCGCCGCTGGATCGCCATTGTGCTCGCGGTATTCGGGGTGATTGTGTTGATCGTACCGCTCCTCTTGGGCCACATTCCCGAACACCCGGCCAGTTGGCCGCTGGCCTTGCTCACCCTAGCCTTGATGATCGGCATCAAGGCTGGCCCGCTCGGCTACCTTGGCGCATTCTGCATCTGGCTGGTCGCCAATTTACCCTCATTACGCCAAGGTACATTCCCGATCAGCCTCTGGCCAGACATCCCGCTCGTCGCGCTGGGGTTGCTACTCTTGTGGCGTGACCGGCGCGTGCGCGCGATGTGGCAGTTCGTCCGCCGCCAATTCAATCGCCGGCACGACGTAAGCGGTGCAAACTAACTTCGGGCGGGCAGCCAAAGCGCAGCGGTAGTCCGCTGACCCCGCGCGTAACAAACAGGCGCATCGCACCGACGCGGAAGTGGCCCATGTCGTAGCGCCAGCCGTGGCGCGGCAGGCAAAGCGGGCCGAGGCCGGGCATACGCACATGCCCGCCGTGGGTATGCCCAGAAAGTTGCAGGTGGAAGCCGGCTGCCGCCGCTTCATCGGCAATGTCGGGGCAGTGCGCTAGCAAGAGGCGAAAGTCGTGATCCGGCGCGCCACCCAATGCTAGCTCCAAATCAGGCTGCCCATCCCAATGGTCATCAACCCCAGCCAGCAACAGCCGCGCGCCATTGCGTTCAATCAGCCGGTGGCGATTGATCAACAGATGTACCCCATGCTCGCGCAACAGCTCAGCAATGTGTGGCATCCCCTCCCAATAATCGTGATTGCCGGGCACGGCATACACCCCAAGCGGCGCGCGCAGCCGGACCAACACCTCTGGCAACCGCACAATCGCCGCCCGCGTCTGCACCAGATCGCCCGTCAACACGATCAGCTCCGGTTGCGCCGCCAGCAAATGATCGATTGCGCGTTGGGCATTGGCAAAGCTGTAGCGATGGCCGAGGTGCAAATCGCTCAACTGGCCGATGGTCAACCCATCCAGACCAGCAGGCAAATCGGCAAACGGCAGTTCGTGCTCAACCAATTGTAACCGCTGCGGCTCGATCGCCAGCGCATACCCAGCCCCCACCGCTCCTGCCCCGGCCAACGCCGCCGCCACCACCGGCCCGCCATAGATAGCGGACACCCCGGCCAGCACCCCGCCCGCCAGCCCGGCTCCGATCCAGCGCGGTGAATAGCGTAACCGCGGTTGCGGTTTTGATTTCGTCGTGGGTTGTGATGATGAAACAATCGATGCCATATCCACACCTGCCATTCGGTGACAGAATATCATTCCCCGTAAAGCCACACGGCTATGCGGCTCTCCAACCACACCACCGCCGTGCGATCTTGCTGCAAACAGCGCGCAGGATAGGCTCGCCTCATTGTGCAGCCCATCCTGCGCCATCACGCCCCCTCGCCATTGACAATATACCATGAAGATGAATAATACTTGAATAGAAGCGAACACCCGTGACATTGCAACGATCTTGTCATTGCTTGGCAAGCCATCCCCCCGCTCCCCGTTCACGGGGA
>NZ_DAOTWH010000181.1:0-7714 GCF_034435895.1 Chloroflexus sp. | reverse complement strand
GAACTATGTGTTCGGCGAGCAGTTCACGGCTCAGATCCAGACGCCGGAGATCGGCTACGTGGCGCTCTCGAAGCAGTTGTACACCGCGATTGCCAAGCGCTTCAATGACCGCGTTCTCGGCACGTTGGTGAAAGAGGGTGAAGAGGTTGGCCTGACCCTCGACCGCTACTTGGACAAGTAATACGATTGGGGTTGCAGGATGGGCAAGCAGCCTTGCCCATCCTGCGCCTTTATGGTAGGCTAGATAGGGAATGAACGCACCGTAAAGGAGATGCTTGTGGCAGTTACCGATCTCCGTAAGCCTATCAATCCGGTTCGTGCTATTGGCGAGAAAGTCCTCCAAATTATTCTGTGGCTAGCAGCAGCCATTTCAATTTTTACCACTGCTGGTATCGTATTCTCACTGATTTTTGAAACAATAGCGTTCTTTAATGAAGTTTCGATCATTGAGTTTTTAACTGACACTGAATGGACGCCGCTCTTTGCCAACCAACGGTTTGGCATCTGGCCGCTGGTATCGGCGACGGTGCTTACGTCGGTGATTGCGATGGTAGTGGCGGTGCCGCTCGGCTTGATTGCTGCTATCTTTCTCAGCGAATTTGCCGATGATCGGGTACGACGTGCGGTCAAACCGTTATTGGAAATTTTGGCCGGCATCCCCACGGTGGTGTATGGCTATTTTGCCCTCACCTTTTTGACCCCGCTGCTGCGTAATTTTATTCCTACCCTCAGCATCTTTAACTCGTTAAGCGCTGGTCTTATCATGGGGGTGATGTTGATCCCGATTGTGGCCTCGCTCAGTGAAGATGCCCTCTCGGCGGTACCCAACTCGTTACGCGAAGCCGCGTATGGCCTTGGCTCCACCCGCTTCGAGGTGGCAGTGCATGTGATCTTGCCAGCAGCGATTTCGGGTGTCATTGCCTCGATTGTGCTCGCCTTCTCGCGCGCCGTCGGCGAAACAATGATTGTCGCAATTGCCGCCGGTCAAAACCCGCGGCTGACGTTTGATCCCACAGTACCAGTGATGACGATGACTTCGTATATTGTGCAGGTCAGCTTAGGTGACACGCCGTACGGCTCACTGAGCTACCACACGCTCTACGCGGTTGGCTTTACGCTCTTCCTGTTCACCTTCGTGCTGAATATCTTCAGCTACTGGATGGTGCGTAAGTTCCGGGAGGTCTACGATTAATGTCTGCACAAGAACAACTTGGCGTGAAAGCTCGGATGGTAGAGACGAGCGTTGATCGTGGCAGCGGCAATCTGAAGTGGCGCCATTTCAAGGGTAAAATTCTTACCGTATTAGGATGGTTTAGCATCATCTTCGGCTTGGGCATGCTGCTGGTGTTGGTTCTCGATGTCGTGAATAAGGCGACAGGGATTTTCAGCGGTGGCACCAATTGGCTGACGTGGGAGTTTTTCAATAACTTTGACTCGCGCTTTCCGGCGCGAGCCGGCGCGAAAGCAGCAATTTACGGCACACTCTACACTATTATTTTGACGATATTCTTCGCCTTTCCGCTCGGTGTGGCGGCGGCGATTTACCTTGAAGAGTATGCCAGAGACGACTGGTTTACCCAGTTAGTTGAAATCAATATCAGCAACCTTGCTGCGGTTCCGTCGATCATCTACGGCTTGCTGGGCTTGCAAGTCTTCGTGCGCTGGCTTGCATTTGGCCGCAGCATTTTAGCTGGGGCGTTGACCCTTGCGCTGCTCGTAGTGCCGATTATTATCGTCGCCTCCCGTGAATCTATCCGAGCTGTGCCCTCTAGTCTGCGCCAAGCTAGTTATGCTCTCGGCGCTACTCGCTGGCAGACGGTGTGGAATGTCGTGCTGCCGCAATCGATCGGCGGCATTCTCACCGGCAGTATTCTGGCCGTCTCGCGCGCGATTGGCGAAACGGCGCCGCTGATTACGATCGGCGCCTTGACCTTCGTACCCTTCTTGCCGCGTGACCTCTTCGATGTCTTTACCGTGCTGCCGATCCAGATCTTTAACTGGACGTCGCGCCCAAATGATGATTTCCGCGCGCTCGCAGCAGCCGGTATTTTGGTGTTGCTGACCATTTTGTTGACGATCAACGCGCTGGCAATCTATCTGCGCAATCGTTACCAGAAGCGTTATTAAGCGTAAGTGAAGGTACGCAATGACAATCGTTCATGAGATGGATCGGAGCAATCCGAACGCAATTGAAGCGCGCAATATGAGCGTCTATTACGGCTCGTTTCGCGCGGTAAAGAACGTCAATCTAGCGATCGAGAAGAACCGGATCACAGCGCTGATCGGCCCTTCCGGCTGTGGCAAGAGTACCGTACTGCGCTCGTTCAACCGGATGAATGATCTGGTGGCTTCGGCGCGGGTTGAGGGTGAGGTTCTCTTCCATGGCGAGAATATTTATGCGCTGGGAGTCGATCCGGTCAATGTCCGCCGCCGGATTGGGATGGTGTTCCAGAAGCCGAACCCCTTCCCCAAGAGCATCTACGAGAATGTGGCCTACGGCCCGCGGATCAATGGCTGGAAGCTGTCGAAGCGCGAAATGGATGAACTTGTTGAGCGTTCGTTGCGCGGCGCAGCCCTGTGGGATGAGGTGAAGGATAAGCTCAATCAGAATGGCTTGTCGCTGTCGGGTGGCCAGCAGCAGCGTCTCTGCATTGCCCGCGCCCTCGCCGTCGAGCCGGAAGTGATTTTGATGGATGAGCCCTGTTCGGCGCTTGACCCGATCTCGACCCTCAAAATTGAGGAGTTGATGTTCGGGCTGCGCCAGAACTACACGATTATTATCGTGACCCACAACATGCAGCAGGCATCGCGCGCATCCGACTATACCGCCTTCTTCCTGATGGATCGCGATCGCGCCGGTGAGCTTATTGAGTATGGCCCTACTTCGCAGATCTTCCAAAACCCGAAAGACGAACGCACCGAACAGTATATTTCGGGCCGGTTTGGTTAATTGACAACGAATGGGGAACGAATAAGTGAATGGGAAGTCTCATCGCTGGAAGACCATAACCTTCCGGCGATGAGGCTTTTTTGCTGGTAGGGTTTTGCGGCGAGATCGGGGCACGCCCATCTGTCATTGCGAGGGAGGGATGGCTTCCAGCGGAGCTGGATTGCGCCCGACCGAAGCAATCTCCTGCTTTAGCGGAAACAGACACTCAGCGGATACCTGTAACCGCTCTGGCTACGCTGAAAGCAGGATTCATTCAGCAACGGAGCTGGTTATGAAACGCGCAATGGTGCTCTTGGCAGTGCTGGTGATGCTGCTCGGCGTGTGTGATCTCTCCGATCTGCCCTTCAGGCCTGAAGACCCCAATGCGCCGTGCTGGTTTCAGTGGGCGACCCGGTCGTTGCCTGACGATGCGCAGGCAGTGCATGAAGCATTGGCGGCAGCCGGTATTGGAGCGCGTGAGGTGTCGGCCAGCGGTTTTGGTGAAGTATGCGTGACCAGCCGCGGTACGGTGAAGGGTTTGGGAGGCAATCAGAGAGGGTTGGCGTGACATTGGACGTTGCTAATCTGGCTGATCACGCGGCCTTAGGCGATCAGCTCGGCCTTGTTATGAACACCATCGATAGCGTGCCTAGTCTTGCCTCCGACACATCGGTGTAGATCACGCTCTAGTCGCCAGATGCGAAGGCGGCTTGCGCAATTGATTTGCGCGCGGCAGCCCAAGCCTACCGTGACGGTATAAAAGGCGAGCAGCTGTTGGCCCAGTTTTGGACGTGCCCGCTATCTTGATGGTTTGCGCGGCGCTAGCGTATCGGCTATAATGAGCAAAAGCGCAGAGGCCAGCGTCCCTGCTGGGCACTGGCCTCTCCTAATGGATGCCGAACCGCACCTTAGCGCGTCTTGGCCAGTGTGCGCATACAGCGGGTGCAGATCCGCACCTGCACCGGCTGGCCGCCGGGTGCCATCAACGTCGTCTTCTGGATATTGGGCCGCCAGATCCGGTTGGTCCGGCGCTTTGAGAAGCTGACATTGTGACCAAATGAAGGTTGTTTGCCGCAGAGTTCACATTTTGCCATAGGACTACGCTCCGAAACGTACATCTCTTTAATAGTCACACTTTGCGAGACTATACCATATTGTATCCGCTTTGGCAAACCGCTCCGTACCATAGGGCAGACCATGGCACTGATGAAAGTCATTACTGACGGCGCGAGCGACATTCCGTTTGAGGTGGCGCGCGACCTTGAGATCGAAGTTGTGCCGCTTTTGGCGCAGATCGACGATCGGCTGTATCGGATTGGAATTGATATTAGCGAAGATCAGGTCTATGATCTGCTCTTCAATGGCCACGATCGGGTTGAGATCGTCAAACCGTCGGCGACGGTCTTCGAGCAGCTTTACCGTAGCCTGCTTGGTCGCTATGACTATGTGTACTCAATCCACCTCAGCCACCGGCTCGGATCCATTCTGAGCGAGGCGCAAACTGCCTGCGCGTGGCTGCCGGCCTCAAATACGCGCATTGAGGTGATTGATAGCAAGCTAGCCGGGATGGGGCAGGGGTCGGTCGCCATTGCCGCCGCTCGTGCCATCCGCGATGGCATGTCGCCCGCTGAGGTGAGCGACTTGATCGGCCAGACTATTCGCCATACCCACAGCGCCTTTTTCGTCGATACGATGGAATATCTTGAGCAGAGCGGGCTTTTGACGTTTAGCGGCTCGCTCATTGGTTCGATGCAGCGGATCAAGCCACTCATGATCCTCGATGAGGGCGAGATTGTGCCCTACGAGCGCACGCGCACCCGTGCCAAGGCGATTGAAGGTCTCTTCACCTTTGTCGAAGATTTCCCTCACGTCGAAGATGTGATCATTCATTACGCCACCACGCCGGAAGATGTCGAGAAGTTGCTCGAGAAGCTCGATCCGATTTTTCCGCGCGATCGGGTGCAGGTGTCGCGAATGGGGCCGGCGATTGCGGCCCGGCTTGGCCCCGGCGCGATGGCGGTGACGGTGTTTGAAGGCTTCGATGAGGCATGACCGAGGTTGAGCGACAGCAGGTGACGGCGCTCGGCAAGGTATTGGCCGCCGAGCGCCGTGATGGGTGCGCTGATCGGGTGATCGATGACGGTTTGCTGGCGTTTCTCCGGCACTGGTCGGCTGCTGCTGGCAGCGCCGCGCGCTTGCCGGCGGTGCAACGCGCGATCGGGTGGTTGGTGGGGTACGACGGTATGACGCTCGCTGAACGCGATCAGGCGTTGGCCGCGGCGATCGAAGAGCTGCGGTCACTCTTCCGGCCTGCCCCCAATTCGCCGGAACCCGCGCCGGCGCCTGAACCGGCGCTTCCTGCTCCCCGCCGCATGGCAACGCGGCAAGTGCGCAATCGGGCGGCGCCGATGCCGAAGCGTCCGCTGGCTGAGCTGGATCTTGATGCTAAGCTCGAACAGATTAGTGGAGTTGATCTGCGGCTCGTGGGAGGTTTTCGCCGGCTTGGCGTCGTGACCATCCGCGATCTGCTCTACCACTTTCCCCGCCGCTATGATGATGTCAGCCGCCGCCGTTCGATCAGCGAATTACAGCTTGGCGCCGAAGAGACCGTGATCGGTGAAGTGACCGACGTGCGCACGATCGGCGCCGGCTCCAAGCTGCGAGTGCGGGTGGAAGTGAGCGATGAGACGGGTTCGATTGAAGCGATCTTCTTCAATCAACGCTGGATCGCGCAGCAGATCAAGGTCGGCCAGACGATTGCGCTGAGCGGGAAGGTGACGGTGTTCGGCGGCAAGCGCCAGTTCAGCAGTCCACGCTGGGAACGCTACACGCCTGATCCTGATGCGCTCTTGCACACGGGCCGGCTGGTGCCGATCCACCCGCTCACGCAGGGTTTGCACGAGAATCAGGCCCGCCGCTTTATCAAGCACGTGATCGATGCAATGGCGCCGCGGGTGCATGATCATCTGCCGCCGCACCGCCGCGAACAGGCGCGACTGTTGCCGCTTGGTGAGGCGCTGGCCCAGATTCACTTCCCCGATTCGCACGAGACGCTGGCCGCCGCTCGTCGTCGGCTCGGCTTCGACGAGTTTCTCTTCATCCAGCTCGGCGTCTTGCAGCGCAAACGGCTCTGGCAGAAAGAGCTGGGGTTGCCGTTTACCATCGACATGCAGGTGCATGCCGAGTTGCAGCGCCGGTTGCCGTTTCAATTTACCGCTGCCCAACAGCGGGCGATCGGTGAGATCTTTGCCGATCTGCAGCGGCCGTCGCCGATGGCGCGCTTGTTGCAGGGTGATGTCGGCAGCGGCAAGACGGTGGTGGCGGCAGCGGCGTTACTGCAAGCCGTCGCCAACGGTTTTCAGGGGGCGCTGATGGCTCCCACCGAGATTTTGGCCGAACAGCACGCCAAGAATCTCAAACAGTTACTCAGCCGGGTGCGGGTGCCGCGCAAGGCGGCGGTAACCACGCCTACCGAGACGTACCACCAAGCCGATTGGCGGTCCTTGCTCGATCCTGATGATGCGGCCAAGCTGACCGAGATCGTAGCAATTTTGGGCATGACTCCCGAAGAGGATATGGAGGGGCAGGGAGTGCGGGTCGCGTTGCTCACCGGCAGTTTGGGTGCGCGCGAACGGCGACGGGTGCTGGAAGGGATTGCGCGCGGCGAGATCGATCTGGTGATTGGCACCCATGCCTTGATCACCGAGACGGTGCAGTTCGCCAATTTGGGCTTGGTGGTGGTTGATGAGCAGCACCGCTTCGGCGTCGAGCAGCGGTTGCGGTTGAAGAACAAAGGCTGCAACCCGCACATGCTGGTGATGACGGCGACCCCTATCCCGCGCACCCTAACACTGACCATCTACGGCGACCTCGATGTCTCGGTGCTTGACGAACGGCCACCGGGCCGGCAAGAGATCCGCACTCGCCGGATAAGTCGGTCTGAACGTGAAAAAGCCTATCGCCACATCCGCAAGCAGGTGGCCGAAGGCCGGCAGGTATATGTGATCTGCCCGCTGGTCGAAGAGAGCGAGAAGCTCGATCTCCCTTCCGCCGAAGAGATGTACGAGCGCTTGCAACACGAGGTCTTTCCCGATTTGCGAGCGGCCTTGTTGCACGGCAAGATGCCGGCGCGCGAAAAAGATGAGGTGATGCGCGCATTTCGCGATCACCAGTACGATATACTGGTGGCGACGGCGGTGATTGAGGTTGGCATCGACGTGCCCAACGCGACCACGATCGTGATCGAAGGCGCCGAGCGGTTTGGCTTGGCCCAGTTGCACCAGTTTCGGGGCCGGGTGGGGCGGGGCAGTCACCAAAGCTACTGCATTCTGATCAGCGATAGCGACAACCAGCAATCGAAAGAGCGGTTGGCGGCGTTGGAGCAAACCAACGATGGCTTTAAGCTGGCCGAAATCGATCTGCAACTACGCGGGCCGGGTGAGTTTTTCGGTACGCGCCAGAGCGGGACACCCGACCTGAAGATGGCCCAACAGGGCGATACTCGGCTGCTGGCCGAAGCGCGCCGGCTGGCCGAAGCGATCTTGAATGATGATCCTGAACTGGCCCACCCCGAACATCAACTGTTGCGCCAAAATGTCGATGCCTTCTGGGCCAAGGCATTGCAAGCGGGGTGAGCGGAGTCGTCAGCGAAGGAATAGGGCGACGCGCCGCGTCGCCTTTACCGCATCTTCAGCAGCAATGGAGCTTGCTCATGCACCAACAGCCCATCACGTTGCCGCCGGCACTGGGTGAGGCGACCTTGTTGAAATGGCTCGTCGCCGTAGG
>NZ_DAOTWH010000180.1:0-4172 GCF_034435895.1 Chloroflexus sp. | reverse complement strand
CGGCGGCTGCGGCGGCAGAGCCGGAACTGACGCCATTCTCGCTGGAAGAGCTAGGGCTGTCAGCCGAGGAGATTGCGCAGCTTAAGGCGATGCAACAGCCAGAGCCGCCGGCGGCGCAGGCGGCAGAAGAAGATCTGTTTGATTTCAGCGTTGCCGAAGCAGTTCCGGTGGCAAAGGCGGTGCGCACCACCCTGCGCGTAGAAGAGCCACTGCCACCCCCCAAAGCAGAAGACGTAAGCTTTGAGCCTGAGCCGCTCGATGCGCTGGATGATATTTGGCAAGCTCCTCCAGAGCCGGTTGCGCCAGAGCCGGCCCGGGTCGTGTTGCCGCCGCTCTCTGAACGGGCCAAGCCGCAACCGGCCTCCCGCGCTGCAATGGCGGAAGAACGGCGGAGTTCAGCGCCGACACGCGATGACTTGCGCTTTGCCCGTCGCGAGGCGGTGACCGCCGGACGGGGTCGATCGGCACGCGCGCCGTTGCGGCCACGCGCGCCGGAAGATTTCATTCCTACCGGCAATGCTAAACTTGATGACTACCTGCGCCAGTTGAGCGCCAATCCAGCCAATCATACGCTGGCCTTCACGATTGCTCGCCTCTGCGCGCAGACTGGGCAGGCGGAATTGATGGGAGTGGTTTATCGCCGTCTGCTCAAACAAAGCGCGTTGCTTGATCGAATCGCTGAGGAGCTAGAAGACCTGATTAATACCGTTGATGACGTTCCGGTGTTGCGCCAATTGCACCGGTTATTGGGTGATGTCTATTCGCGGCAGGGCCGGCTGGATGAAGCCATTGCCGCCTACAGCGTCACATTTGCTGAGTAAGCAGTATCCGTCTTACTTTAGACGAAAGCAGTCGCAGAGATGGCACCACAAGAAAGGTTTAGCATGCGCCGCATTGTAGAGGATCTCATCCGGGTCGATGGCGTCATCGGCAGCTTGCTCGTAGGCAAGGATGGTCTGGTTGTCGCTAGCACCTTACTCGATGAAGAAGACGCTGAAATATTGGGCGCAATGTCGGCGGCTGTCTTTGGTGAGATCGACAAAGCGACCCGGCGGCTCGGCGTGGGTAATCTCGTAGACTCGATTATCGATGCTAAAGACGGTTCGATCTTGTTGTTGGAAGCAAAAGAGCTAATCCTCGTCGTCATTACCCAGCGCACGGTGAATCTAGGGTTGGTGAAGATGGAAATGCGCCGCGCCGCCAAGCGGATCAGTGAGGCGGTGCCGATCTGATGGCACGGCGGGTGGCGAGGGGTGATACCCTGTGTTACCCGCCCAATCAGAGTGTTTAGCGATAAAGGGGCGACGCACGCTGCGTCGCCCTTATGCTTGCGTGGTTGTTGACCAGTATATGGTATACTGACCGCGGACAACCAATCTATTTCTTGACGTAATGAGGTATGCATGGAACGCGCACTTCTTATTTTAAAGCCCGATGCGGTGCAACGAGGTCTGATTGGGGCGATTATCAGCCGGTTTGAGCAACGTGGCCTCAAGTTTCAGGGGCTCAAGCTGATGCAGGTTGATGAGGCGCTAGCGCGTCGCCATTATGCTGAACACGAAGGCAAGAGCTTCTTCAACGGGCTCGTGAGCTACATCACGTCAGCGCCGGTTGTCGTAGCCGTTGTGGCTGGCAAGCCGGGCACAGTGGAACTGGTGCGTGCGATGGTCGGCGCAACGAACCCGGCCAAAGCGGCGCCCGGCACGATTCGCGGTGATTTTGGCGTCGATATCGGCCGCAACCTGATCCATGCCTCTGACTCGCCGGAGAGCGGTGAGCGCGAAACGGCGATCTTCTTCCAGCCTCATGAACTGATTGGCGAGTGGAATCGCTCGCTTGACGGGTGGATCTACGAGTAACGATGGTCGTGCAGCTCGCGGGGGCTTAGCTCCCGGCAATGCGGTTGGCGCGGTCGGATGATCGCCGCCAACCGCCACCTTGTCTATGCTAGTCGTGATGGAAGCGCATGCCACAGCGGAGCAGATCGAAGCAGTCTGCGCCGAAATCCGGGCAATGGGATTCACGCCTCACCCAATGCCCGGCCCGACCCGCACTGCGATTGGGATTACCGGTAATCAAGGGCCGATTGAACAGGCTGGCCGGTTGCAACGTCTTCCCGGCGTGAGCCAGTTGATCCGGGTCACTGCGCCGTACAAGC
Source organism: Chloroflexus sp. (assembly GCF_034435895.1). Taxonomy (GTDB): domain Bacteria; phylum Chloroflexota; class Chloroflexia; order Chloroflexales; family Chloroflexaceae; genus Chloroflexus. Next base: position 2,014 of record NZ_DAOTWH010000180.1, on the reverse strand, counting down.
GGGTGAGCCGCGAATTCAAAGAGCTGGATACAATCGTTGAGGTTGGCGGCGTCCCGATTGGTGGGCAAGGAATTGCCATTATCGCCGGCCCATGCACAGTCGAAAGCCGTGAACAGACCTTCAATGTGGCGCAGGCCGTTCGGGCCGCCGGAGCGGTGATCTTGCGCGGCGGCGCGTACAAGCCGCGCACATCGCCGTATTCGTTTCACGGCTTGGGTGAAGCCGGTTTGCAGATATTGGCTGAGGCGCGCGCCTTGACCGGCCTGCCGGTCGTGACCGAAGTCATGGACACCGAGACGTTGCCGCTCGTGCTTGAATACGCCGATATGTTGCAAATCGGCGCGCGCAATATGCAGAACTACTCGCTGTTGCGGGCCGTGGGGCGCACGCAACGACCGGTGCTGCTCAAGCGCGGTTTTGCCGCTACGGTGAAAGATCTGCTGCTGGCGGCAGAGTACATTCTGGCCGAAGGCAATCCTCATGTCGTCTTGTGTGAGCGTGGGATTCGCACGTTTGATGATAGCCTGCGCTTCACGCTTGATCTGGGTGCAGTGCCGCTGATCAAACAGCTCTCGCACTTGCCGGTGATTGTCGATCCGTCGCATGCCAGTGGCCGGGCCGAATTGGTCATTCCAATGGCACGGGCCGCGTTGGCTGCCGGCGCCGACGGCTTGATCGTCGAAGTGCATGACAATCCAGCCTATGCAGTGTGCGATGGCACGCAATCATTGATGCCGGACAGCTTTGCCGGCATGATGCGCCAACTGGCGCGCATTGCTGCGGCGATCGAACGCCCGCTGGTCAGCAGCGTGTACCGCTGACGTTGCGTGGAGGTAAATGGTGGAGACACGGCGCTGGTGTGATCTCGATTGGGCTATCGTCGGCAGTGTGGCGGTCTTGCTCGTCATCGGCGGGATGGCCTTGCACAGCGCTACGCTCAATGCGGTCGCAGGCAATGGCTTGCCGCTGCGCCCGGTCTTTGATCGCCAACTCGTTTACATCGCTGTCGGGCTGGTAGTGATGGTCATGATGATGTTATTCGACTATCGCCTGCTCTCCAGTCTGGTGCGTCCCCTTTATGTTGGTACGGTGCTCTTGCTCGCCGCAGTATTGGTGATTGGCCGGGTGAGCGAAGGGGCGCGCAGTTGGATTGCGATCGGCGAGCGCACCTTCCAGCCCTCTGAATTGAGCAAGTTGGTGTTGATATTGGCGCTGGCCGCGTATTGGCAACGCTACGCCGATCGCGGCGGGAGTTGGCTGGCGCAATTGGGCAGTTTGTTGATTGCCGCAGTACCAATGGCGTTGGTTTTTGTCCAACCTGACCTCGGCACGGCGCTGGTCATGGCCAGCATCTGGCTGGTGATGGCGTGGGGCGCCGGGATGCGGCCCACCCAACTTATGCTCTTATTCATTATGGCGGCGCCGCTCGGCTGGGTGGCATGGCACTATGTGCTCGACACCTACCAGCAAGTGCGTCTCAGTACCTTTTATTACCTGTTGACCAACCCGGCAGCAGTTGATTTCAACGCGGCATATAACGTGATCCAATCGCTCAATGCGATTAGCTCTGGTGGTCTGACCGGCGCTGGTTTGACCCGCGGCCTGTTCAGTCAGGGCAATTATGTGCCGGTGCAGCATACCGACTTCATCTTTGCGGTGGTGGGTGAAGAATTAGGCTTCATTGGCGGGCTCGTTTTGATCATCTTCTTAGCCATCTTGCTCTGGCAGACGTTAACAGTTGCCGGCAAGGCGCGCGATCAGTTTGGCCGGATGATTGCGCTCGGCATTTTTGGCATGCTCTTCAGCCATACCGTGATCAATCTTGGTATGAACATGAGTTTGTTGCCGGTCACTGGTTTGCCGCTGCCGTTCGTGTCGGCTGGCGGCAGCTTTATGGTCATGACCCTCGCCGGGATTGGGTTGCTGCAAAGCGTGCAGTTGCGCCACCGGCACATCGCCTTCTAAGACGCTAATAACGCCTCGATGTCGGCCAACGTTGGCAAGGCGCTCCGCC
>NZ_DAOTWH010000179.1:0-5239 GCF_034435895.1 Chloroflexus sp. | reverse complement strand
GCGGCCCCGCCGGCCCCTGCGCCAGCGCCGGCGCTAGCGTCACAAACACCACCATCGTTGCCAAGGCCCCGGTCACTGCTGCGGCAAGTAAACTGAGTACGCGCTTCATTGTGTCCCTCCTTCGTTGTTTCTGCGAGTGTCAGTGCACCTGTGTTCTCCTGACAGCTTCACTCTACCAAGCGATGATGGAGAACTTGTGGAGGGTGTACGGATGGCTTGTCGAAATATCCACCCAATCTGCTCTGTGGTATCATACGTATTGTTGACAGCACGTTGCTGCCGTTTCCGGCTAGTATCTGCAAGCAAAGGAGCATTTCGAGCTATGCCACGTCTGAGCGAAGCCGAGATCGCTGAGCATCTGGCCCAGCGCCCCGACTGGAGCCTTGAAGATAACGAGATTGTTCGCACCTTCCGCCTTGCCAATTTCCCCGCTGCAATCGCTTTTGTCACGCACGTCGCCTTTTTGGCCGAAGCCGCCGGCCATCACCCCGACATTGACATCCGCTACAACCGGGTGCGGATTGCGCTCACCACCCACGATGCCGGCGGGTTGACCGAGAAGGATTTTGCCTTGGCTGCCGCAATTGATGAGATGTTGGGCTAATGCCGCTGGTAACGACGACAATCGGTGCTCTGTTTGTTATGCGGCGCGGACAAAGCGGCCCGCCGCTGGTCTGCATTCACGGCGCCGGCGGTAGCGCGCGCCATTGGGGCTTGTTGCTCGAACCGTTGGCCGCGGTTGCGCAGGTCTATGCGGTTGACTTGCCCGGTCACGGACGCTCGCCTGCTGCCGACGGCCCGATCACGATTGCCCATTATGCGCAGGCGATCAGCGCTCTGCATACAGCCCTTGGTTTGCCGCCGGCGATTGTGCTGGGCCATTCGATGGGTGGTGCGATCGCCTTGCAACTTGCGGTTGATGCGCCGCAGATGGTGGCCGGCTTAGGGTTGGTGGGCAGCGCCGCCCGCTTGCGCGTCGCCCCCGCCTTGCTGACTGGTCTCGCCGGTGATGCGACAGCCCGCCACGAGGCGATCACCATGCTGGTGCATTGGCTCTTCAGCCCGGCAGCCGATCCGGCACTGATCGCTGAAGCCGCCGCTGAATATGCCGCGCTTGATCCGGCCATCTTACTGGCCGATCTGCAAGCCTGCGATGGGTTTGATCTGCGCCCACAGCTTGCCGCCATCCGCTGCCCGGCGTTGGTGGTGACCGGAACTGATGATAAACTCACCCCGCCCAAACTTGGCGCTGAATTAGCTGCCGGTTTAGGGGTCGAACATCACCTGTTGGCCAACGTGGGCCACATGCCGATGCTGGAAACTCCCAGCCAATTGAGCCAGCGCTTACGCTCGTGGATCAAGGCGCTTGCCGAAGAAGAATCGCTCGCGTAGAATACGCATAGCATAGCCACAAGTCAATATCCAGAGGAGGCGATCATGGAATTCCAGCTTAGCGAAGACCAGCAGATGCTCCGCGATATGGTGCGCCAGTTTGCCGAGAAAGAGGCGAAGCCAACGGTGGCTGAGCGCGATGAACACGCGATTTGGCCCGCCGATCTGGTGCGCAAGATGGGTGAACTTGGTCTGATGGGGGTTGCCGTCAGCGAGGAGTATGGCGGCGCCGGCATGGATTATGTCTCGTATGCGATTGTGATCGAGGAGCTCTCGCGGGTCGATGCCTCGCTAGGCGTGATTGCCTCTGTTAACAATTCGCTCGTCTGCTACGGGATCGAGAAGTTCGGCACCGAAGAGCAGAAGCGTGAACTGCTGACGCCGCTGGCGAGCGGACGGATGCTCGGCGCGTTTTCGCTCAGCGAGCCGGGGGCCGGTTCCGACGCGGCGGCCCAACGCACCACCGCCGTGCGCGATGGTGATGACTATATCATCAATGGCGTCAAGAACTGGGTGACGAACGGCGATCACGCCGATACGATCATTCTGATGGCGATGACCGATCCGAGCAAGGGGGTCAAGGGCATTACCGCCTTCCTTGTTGACACCCATGCCCCCGGTTGCCGGGTGGTCAAGGTCGAGAATAAGCTCGGCATTCGCAGCGCGCACAGTTGCCAGATGGCCTATGACGACTACCGGTTGCCGGCGTGGCGGCGGCTCGGCGAAGAGGGCCAAGGCTTCAAGATCGCGATGACCATTCTCAACGCCGGTCGCATCGGCATCGCGGCGCAGGCGCTCGGCATTGCGCAAGGCGCTTACGAGGCGGCGCTGGAATACACCAAGGTGCGCGAGCAGTTCGGCAAGCCGATCCACGAGTTTCAGGCTGTCGGTTTTACGCTGGCCGATATGGCCACACGCATCAAGGCGGCCCGCTTGCTGACCTACGAAGCGGCGTGGCGCAAGGATAACGGCCTCGACTTCATCAAAGACGCTTCGATGGCCAAGCTCTTCGCTTCAGAGACGGCGATGTGGGTGGCGACCAAAGCCGTGCAATTGCACGGTTCTAACGGTTACTCGAAGGAGTATCCAGTCGAACGCTTCTTCCGCGACGCCAAGATTACCGAAATCTACGAAGGCACCAGCGAGATTCAACGTCTTGTGATCAGCCGCGAAATTGTGCGCTGATTGTCTTGTCATTACCGACTAGCGAACGCAACGGCGCGAAACGTAGGTGAGTTCTCGGCAGAACGAGCTTACGGTTTCGCGCTGTTGCGTTGTCTCAAACGAAGCTATGCGTCTGATCCTGATCCGGCACGGTGAGACGCCGTGGAATCGAACGTTGCAGTATCAGGGCCACGCACTCGTGCCGCTTAATGAGCGCGGGCGCGAGCAGGCCCGGCGGGCGGCTTTCCGGCTGGCCCGTAGCGGGGCGGTTGCAATCTATAGCAGCGATTTACCCCGCGCTTGGGAGACGGCGGAAATTATTGGTGAACATTTATCCTTGCGCCCCATCGCCATGCCCGATTGGCGCGAGATTGATGTCGGTTTGTGGGAAAGCTTGACCCCCGATGAACTGTACCAGCGCTTCCCTGACCACATGCGCGAATACGACCGCGACCCGGCAGGCACCGTGCGGCTCGGCGGTGAGAGCTATGCCCAATTGCAAGCGCGGGTGTTGCGCGCGTTTCGCCAGATCGAGTCCTCCCATCAATCCGGTGAGACCATCATCGTCGTGTCGCACGGCGGCTCGATCCGGGCGTTGTTTTGCCATATCATCGGGCTTGATCTGGCGAATTTCGGCAAACTGTGGCTCGACAATGGCTCGTTGAGCGAAATTGTCCGCGGGCGAAGTGGCTGGCGGCTGTTGCGGATGAATGATGTCGCCCACCTTGAAGATTTGGTGGCGGAAGGCGGCGAGTAAGGCGAGTTGATGATGAGCGGACGAACCACTTCTCCCGAACACGATCTGTTGTCGGCGAATATTCGCGCGTTGGGTGATGCGCTGGGCCGTATCATCACAACCCAACAAGGGCCGGACGCGCTAGCGTTGGTCGAACAGGTGCGGCGCATGGCCAAAGAGTTGCGTAATGCGCCGCACGAAACCGATCCGCAAGCCTTGCCACGGCTGATTGCCGATCTGAGCCTGCCCCAGTTGCAGAGTCTGGTGAAGGCGTTTACGCTCTATTTTGGCTTGGTGAACTTGGCTGAAGGCGTCGAGCGCCTACGTGCGCTGCGCGTGCGCGATTTACGCAACGCGCCGGCCCCGCGCGCCGAGAGCATCGCCGACGCGATCGCGTTGCTCAAACGCCACGGCGTGCCGGCAGACGCTATCCAAGCATGGCTTGACCACGCCCTAATTATGCCGGTGCTCACGGCCCACCCCACCGAGTCGCGCCGGCGCACGATCTTGATCAAATTACGCCGGATCTTCGATACCTTGATTGATTTGACCTTTGGGGAACGGTTGGTCTTGCCGTCCGACCGCCAAGCCGCTCTCACCCGCATCGAGCGCGAGATCGTTGGGTTGTGGCAGAGCGATGATGTGCGCCATCGCCGGCCTTCGGTGCTTGATGAGGTTGAAAACGGTTTGTTCTATTTCCAAACTGTGCTCTGGGATCTGTTGCCGCAAATGTACCGCGAGACGGCGGAGGCGCTAACTGAGGCGTACCCTGATCATCAGTGGCAGTTGCCGCCATTCCTGCGTTTCGGCAGTTGGATGGGCGGCGACCGCGACGGCAACCCCTTCGTGACGCCAGAGGTAACGATCGAGACGGTGCGGCTGATGCGCAGTGCGATGCTGCGTTATCTGATTGGCGGCATTGATCGCCTGATCACCGATCTCAGCCAGTCGGTGCAGCAGGTGCACGTTGATGCCGCGATCATTGACCGGATCGCCGATTACCGCGAACTGATGCCCGACGCAGCAGCGACTCTCAACCCGCATTATCGCTGTGAGCCGTACCGGCAGTTGTGCCACTTCATCCAAGCCCGCCTCCACAACACCCTCAACTACACCCTCAACCATACCCCACGGTGGGGCGCCGATCCGCCGCCGCCGCGCTTGCCCACCGTCTACTACCATAGCCGCGAGTTGCTGGCTGACCTCGACCTGATCGATGCTAGTTTGCGCAACCACGGCGGCGCGTTGATCGCCGATGGCTTACTGCGCGATGTGCGCACAAACGTAGCGGTATGCCGGTTGCATACCGCGACCCTCGACGTGCGCCAGCACGCTAGCCGCCATACCGCCGCGTTGAGTGAGATTTTGGCCGCCGCCGGCGTGGTTGCCAACTACGAAGCGCTCGATGAGGCTGAGCGCGTGGCTGTATTGAGCACCGAAATCCGCCGTCCGCGCCCGCTCACGCCGATCCGGCTCAGCCACTTTAGCCCGGCCACTGCCGAGACAGTGCAAACCTTTCGCGTGATGGCAGCCATCAGCGAGCAGCTCGATCCCGAAATCTTCCAAACCTACATCATCTCAACCACCAGCCAAGTGAGCGATCTGCTGGCGGTGCTGCTGTTCTGCCGCGACGCCGGCCTCTACCAACCCGGCCAGCACAGCCAGTTGAACATCGTGCCGCTGTTTGAAACCGGTGACGACTTGCAGCGCGCGCCAGTCTTACTCAATGAACTCTTGCAACTACCGGTCTACCGCGAGCATTTAGTCCTGCGCGATAATCTGCAAGAGGTGATGCTCGGCTATTCCGACAGCAACAAAGAGGGCGGTTTTGTCGCTGCCAATTGGGCGCTCTACCGGGCGCAGGTGGAGTTGACCGCCGTCACCGAACGCCACGGCGCGCGCTTGCGCCTCTTCCACGGGCGCGGCGGCGCAGTCGGGCGCGGCGGC
>NZ_DAOTWH010000178.1:0-4066 GCF_034435895.1 Chloroflexus sp. | reverse complement strand
CCCTCGCAATGACAACGAAAGTGGTGACACTTGCCCCAAAACCTCTCCGCGCCCTTAGCGTCCTTCGCGTCTTTGCGTTACGAGTCTCTGCGCCGTTGCCCTCTCGGCGTCTGTCCGTTCTGTGCAGCATACGCTGCCGCAATCAACGCTGCCGCCGCCACGCCCCACGCGACCACAGCCAGCGGCGCAATCGCAGCCTGCTTCAGCCCAATCCCGCTGGCGGCCCATGCGATGACCAATGGCAATACGCCATCACGCCAGCGGCGGGCAAACCACCAACTTAGTCCGGCGGCCAGTGCCAGCAACACGATGGTGCTGGCAATGCCGCCAGCGCCGGTATCGCGCCAACCCAGTTCGTACAGAAAAACGCCGCCATTGACCAGCGTGGCTACGCAGATCCAACCCAGATAGACGCTGAAGGCGGGCCGCACCAGCCAGCGTTCGCCGGCGGCGGGTGCGCCGGGACGGCGCAGGACGAGGTAGACGCCGATCAAGCCGATCAAGACGATCAGCATTCCCGGCAACGAGAGGAGCGGCAGATTGTAGTGCCACACCACAATCCACCCAATATTGCCGGCGCAGCTCAACCAAAACCACGGCGCCGCGGCGCGCAAGCGCGGGTTGCCGGCCTGCTCCGGCAGCGCCTGATAGATGGCGTAGCCGATCAAGCCGGTGTAAATCAGCCCCCAGATCGCAAACACATACCCCGGCGGCGTGATCAAGAGCGGGTAGCGATCCGAGATTGCTGCGGTCGTCTGGCCGTTGAGCGGTAGGAGATTGGCCAGCGCATTCACGGCCACCGTCGCTGCCAGCGCGACGATCGTGCCGATCTGTTGCAATTGAAATATTGGACGCGCAAGCAATGTCGCCATATCATTCTCCGGTATAATGTCGATAATGGGGCGAAAGCTGTGCGTCCGCCTATCTGTATTGTAGAGGAGAGCTGACCGCTATGCCAGCCTGGAAGAGCTATCTTGCTGAACATCAAGACCGTTTTCTGGCCGAATTGGTCGATTTTCTGCGCATTCCCAGCGTTTCGGCTATCTCGGAGCATGCCGGCGATGTGTTGCGCGCCGCCGAATGGGTCGCCAATCGCCTCACCGCCGCTGGGATGGAGCACGTTGCCATCCTGCCCACCGGCGGTCACCCGGTAGTCTACGCCGATTGGCTCCATGCCCCCTGCAAGCCGACCGTCTTGATCTATGGCCACTTCGACGTGCAGCCGGTTGATCCGCTCCATTTGTGGACGCACCCGCCCTTCGAGCCGCATATCGAGAATGACCGCATCTATGCCCGTGGCGCGAGCGACGATAAAGGCAATATGCTGATCCCGATCTTGGCGGTTGAGGCCCTCTTGCAGAGCAGCGGTATGCTGCCGGTGAACGTCAAGTTCTTCTTCGAGGGCCAAGAGGAGATCGGCAGTCCCCAGATTCCCGCCTTCCTCCAGCACGAACGCGAACGGTTCGCCTGTGATATGGTGCTGAGTTCCGACGGCGGCCAGTGGAGCGAAGAGCAGCCGCTGATTTTGGTCGGGTTGCGCGGTGGCTGCGGCATTCAGATCGATGTGCGGGCGGCCAAGATGGATTTGCATTCGGGGATGTACGGCGGCGTGGTGCAGAATCCGATCCACGCACTGGTGCAGATTCTGGCCTCGATGCGTTCGAGCGATGGCATGATCACGATCCCCGGCTTCTACGATCAGGTGCGCCCGTTGACGCCAGCCGATCGCGAACGGATCGCCGCCATCCCCTTCGACGAAGCGAAGCTGAAGGAGACGCTCGGCGTACCGGCGCTGTTCGGCGAAGCCGGCTTCACCCCCCGCGAGCGTGAGTGGGTGCGTCCGACGCTTGAGGTGAACGGCATTTGGGGCGGCTTCCAGCAAGAAGGGATTAAGACGGTGCTGCCCGCCGAAGCGCACGCCAAGATTACCTGTCGCCTCGTGCCCGACCAAGACCCGCAGGTGATCCTCGAACTGCTGCAATCCCACATCAAGCGCCATACTCCTCCCGGCGTGACAGTGACGGTAACACCGCTCGCGTTCCAAGCCTATCCCTACCTCATTCCCGAAGACGATCCGGGCAATGTGGCGGTGCGCGAGGTGTTGGTCGAGATGTACGGGCGTGAACCGTACTATGTGCGCAGCGGCGGCTCGATCCCGGTCTGCACGCTCTTCCAACGCCAGCTCGGCGCGTACACCAGCAACTTCGCCTTCGGCCTCGACGACGAGCGGGTGCATTCACCCGACGAATTCTTCCGCCTCAGCAGTTTCCGCAAGGGCCAGATCGCCTACTGCAAACTGCTCGAACGGTTGGGCCGGTAGCGAGGGAGCAACGCAAGGGCGCAGAGCGAGCAAAGGCGCAGAGAGGGTAAACGCAAAGGTGCGACGATCGCAGAGAACGCAAAGGGTTTGATATGATCCCAGCGGGAAACAAGGTGCTTTCATCCCCCCTTTGCACCCACCGTCAGGCAGGAGCGGGGGAGCCGCTGGCTAGCGGGTAAGGGATCGCAGGAGCGAAATGTAGCAGTGCCCCTCTCCCGCAAAGCGGGAGAGGGGTTGGGGGTGAGGGTAAAAAAGCTATCAACTGTATCTGCACTCGTACATTCTGTCCGCCTGTGAAGGAAGGAATTTACCACAGCGGTCGCAGAGGATACAATTAAAATTCCTAAAGATACAACATTGTTTTGTGTCTTTTGCGTCTTTTCGTGGCTATTCTCATATCCCATCTGCGAAGGAGACACCTATGCTTGACTACGCCGCACTCTACCGTCGCGAGCGCACCATGCAAGAGATCGTCAGCGACATAACCGTCGCCGATCTCCATGCCGAAACCGACGAGATGTACGACACTATCGAACGGCTGATCGCCGATTGTGTTGACGCCGACGTCACCTTTCAACCGGTTGATCTCAACGCCAATGATCCCTTCGCCAGCGATCCGAGCGCCGTCAACCAAGCATGGACACTCGGCCACGTGATCGTTCACCTCACCGCGTCGTGCGAAGAGTCGGCCTTTTTGGCTGCCGAGATGGCCCGTGGCGTCAAACTGCATGGCCGGTCGCGCTCCGAAGTGCCGTGGGAGACGGTGACGACCATGGCCCAAGTGCGCCAGCGCTTGGCCGAGAGCCGGCGCATGGTGCACGCTTCGTTGCAGATGTGGCCTGACCAACCCCACCTCGACTATCTGGTTGAGCCGTGGCCCGGCGCGCCGCCGGTTGATGCCCGTGGCCGCTATGCGCTCGGTCTGGCTCACGCCTACGACCATCTCGGCCAGATCGAAGAGATTGTCCGCCAAGCTCGCGCCGCGCGGGGGTGAGGGCAGGTTGAGCGGACATCAGCGTAAGGGTGATTGGTAAGGGCGGGTTTCAAACCCGCCCTCGTCCTCTCTGCCGCCTTTGCTCAACCTTGCTGCAACGCCCGCCACACCACCTCATCGCGCATCGGCAACTCGTAGATGCGGACGCCGGTCGCATCGCGGATGGCATTGGCAATCGCCGCTGCCCCGGCGGTGATCGGCGGTTCACCGACGCCGCGCGCGCCGAAGGGGCCATTCGGAGCCGGGTTCTCCACCAGCACCGCCTCGAAGGTGGGGAGGTCGGCGGCGCGCGGCAGCGTGTAGTCCATCAAGCTGGCGGTCAGCAGCTCGCCGCGCTCATCGTAGCGCAGCGCCTCGTAGAGGCCCCAACCTGCTCCTTGCGCTGCGCCGCCATGGATTTGGCCCTCAACCATCAGCGGGTTGAGCGGGAAGCCAACATCTTGAATTGCAACGTAGCGCAGCGGCTTCACCCGTCCTGTCTCGCGATCAACCTCAACTTGCACAATGTGGGCGACAAAGCCGGGCGCATTCTCGGCGGGGGCAGCTTTTCCATCACCCACAATCGGCCCCGGCCCGCCGGCCTGCTCCTCGGCGCGTTTGGCAATCTCGCCAATCGGGATGGTGCGACCGGGCATACCGTGGATCTGCACCATCCCTTCGCGAATATCGAGGTCGTCAACCCGCGCTTCAAGCATATCGGCGGCCATTTCCAACAACTGCCGGCGCGCCTCGCGCGCGGCGGCGGCCACCGC